>JAQGJF010000971.1 GCA_028290765.1 Tardiphaga sp. | reverse complement strand
CGGCGCTCGCCGCGCTCGCGGCCAGGCTGGCGGCTGAAAACAGCAGCAGCCCCTTCATCATTCTCATTTGAAATCTCCAAGTTCTTGTTTGTCTGGCCGCTCGCCGAGGTCCGCTTCCGCGCGGCATCGGTGGCGACTTGCCGTTTGGCCCGGAAAGCCGATCCGGGGCGGATCGGCTCGACGAGACGACTTCGAGATTTGCCCCTAGCCGCACAGCCAACTTACTGCGCCCTGGAATATAATAAAAGTATCGAACTTAATTCAGTATCTTATTTCTAGAGCATCGTGGCATATCTGCAACATGGCGTCTTTTGCCGTGAACAGGCGCTTCGACCGCACACAGCACAAAGCCGTTCCGGTCACGATCTCCAGATCGACCGCATGAGGGACCACGGGCAAATTACGGTCACCAGATGGTTTTCGAGTTCGGGAAATCAGCTTCAACCGGGGAACGGCTCAAAACCAAAGCAACATCATGACCCGGTAGGCGCCGAGCGCCACTACGGCCGCGCTCGTTCCAGCTGACAGCCAGTCCAGCAACTGGTTGGTCCCTTTGAGCGGAGGAACATTATCGATGCCGCCACGAGTTGTGCTCTCTCGGCGTCCATCGGCGCTGTCTCAGAAAAATCCGGACTTGTCTGCGGCCCCAGCAACCCTGTCTTCTGCCGATACGGTTATTTCAGCGGCGGCTGACGAACCTCCGTTCTGGAGCCTGCTACAATAACCTCAAGGCCTTCGAAGCATCATCCGCCCCAATGCGCTTGCGGCGGCACGCTGCTCAGCCTTCGACAGCGCGGCGACGAGCCTTCGCTCGGTCTCCGCATGGTCACGCATCGCGGGCTCGACCAGGCGTCGACCCTGTTCGGTCAACTCGACAATAACCCCTCGTCCGTCCTGTTCGTCCGCCATGCGCCGGATGTGTCCTGCCTTTTCTAAACGACGCAGCAGATTGGACAGGCCGCCCGAGGTCAGGATCAGCGAGTCGAGCAGGGCCTTCGGAGACATGCGATAGGGCGCCCCCTCGACGCGCAAGGTCGCGAGCACGGCAAAGGAAGGATATTTCAGGCGATGCTTGGCAAGGCTCCGGTTCACCGCCGCCAATAACACCTCGTGGAGATGGAGCACGCGACCGACCACGGCTTTGCCGGAACAATCGATCTCGGGAAACTCGCGTCGCCAGAGCAACATCCCGGCGCCGACGCGGTCGTTCTCCAGTGCAAGCGGCTCATCGGCCTCGATGCGTCGCAGGGCGTCGTTGCGCATGCCAATCCTCCTGACCCTGCCCTTCCGACCACGATAGGCGCCGCGCCGCAAGGGCCGCGCGCAGGGCCGAACCCATCCAGAGTATCTTTCATTTATCTTTCTTGAAAGATAAATCGGACCGTGCCATGCTCGCTGTCGGATGGCGGGGCAAGCCCTGCCCTTCGCGCCGCGAAGCCGCGGAACGGCGGTTGGTGCCACACAACAGACAGGGACCTGCAACCATGCGCGATATGTTTCGTTTCGCCGCGGCCGCCGTCATTCTCGGCGCCGGCCTGTCCATGACCGCCCATGCCGAGGAACTGGTCGTCGGCTCGTTCGGCGGCTCCTTCGCCGACAACGTCAAGGCCTGCCATGTCGCCGCCTTCGAGAAGGCGACGGGCGCAACCGTCCTGCTCAAGCTCGGCAACTCGTCGCAGTTTGCCGCCGCGATCCGTGCGACCGGCGGCAAATCCGACATGGACATCGTCTATATCGACAACTCGCTGGCGGCGCAGATCCAGGGCGAGAAGCTCAACGAGACCATCGACCGCAACAAGCTCAAGAATGCCGGCGATGTCATCGCCTCGGCCTGGGGCAAGGAAGACGGCTATGTCGTCGCCATGGTGAGCGCGACCGTGCTCGTCTACAATCCGAAGCTGGTCAAGACGCCCCCGACCTCCTGGCTCGACCTCGCCGATCCGGCCTATGCCGGCAAATATGCGATCGGCGACATCAGCGGCACTTCGGGCTGGCAGTATCTCCTGGCGTTGAACAAGCTCAAGGGTGGATCGCTTGATAATGTCGATCCCGGCATCGAGGCGATCAAGCCGATCGCAAAGGGCTCGGCCGTGCTTTACACGCAAGCCGACCAGTTGCTCTCGCTGTTCGAGCGCGAGGAGATCGCGATCGCACCGTGGTATCCCGATCGCGCCGGCGTCGCGATGGACAAGGGCCTTTCACTTGCCGTCGCCTATCCGAAAGAGGGCGCGGTCGGCATCCTTCCGGCGATCATCATCCCCAAGGGCACCGCCAAGCTGGAACTGGTGCACAAGTTCCTGGACCAGATCCTCTCTGCCGAAGGCCAGGCCTGCTTCTCGGAGCGAGCCTATATCGGCGCGGTCAACACCAAGGTGAAGCTCTCGGACAAGCTGCAGAAGATCGTCCCCTATGGCGAGACGCTGGAGAAGGCCTGGTTCATCGATCCGGAAATCGTCGCGAAGAACACCGCCAACTGGACCCGCCGCTGGCAACGCGAGGTGGCGCGCTGAGCGCCGCACCGACAGACAGGAGCCGGCGATAAGCGCGCTGAGCTTCGAGCGGCTGGGCAAGTCCTATGGCGATGATGATGTCGTCACCGATGTCTCCCTGACGATCAAGCAGGGCGAGTTCGTCTCGCTGCTCGGCCCCTCCGGCTGCGGCAAGACAACGATCCTGCGCATGGTCGCCGGGCTCGTCGCGCCGAGCCGGGGCCGCATCCTGCTCGGCACCGAAGACATCACGGCGCTGCCTCCCAACAAGCGCGGGCTCGGACTGGTTTTCCAGTCCTATGCGCTGTTTCCCCATCTCACCGTGTTCGAGAACGTCGCCTTCGGCCTGCGCCGGCGCAAGGTGACCGGCGCGGACCTCGACCGGCAGGCCAGGGAGGCGCTGGCGCGGGTCCGGCTGGAGGCCTATGGCGAGCGCTTTCCGCGCCAGCTCTCGGGCGGCCAGCAGCAGCGCGTCGCCATCGCTCGCGCGCTCGCGCCGCAACCGCGGGTGCTGCTGTTCGACGAGCCGCTCTCCAACCTCGACGCGCAGCTTCGCGACAGCATGCAGATCGAACTGAAGCGTCTGCAGCGCGATCTCGGCATCACCACGCTGTTCGTCACCCACGATCAAGGCGAGGCGCTCTCGATGTCGGATCGCGTCGGCGTGATGGCCAGAGGCGTCATGCAACAATTCGCAACGCCCGAGGACATCTATCATCGCCCCGCCACCGGCTTCGTCGCGAGCTTCATCGGCAAGCCGAACCGGCTGTCGGGCATCGTCGCGGCGCGCGACGGCAAGGGCGGCAGCCTGCGATTAGGAAGCCGGCTCGTCCTGAACGCATCCGCGATCGACCAGCCGGAGGGCGCCAAGGTCGACGTGGTCATCCGGCAGGAGGCGATCCGCTTGCGCAGCGGCGATCCCGAGCCCGGCGCACTCGCGGGCACCATCGCGCTGCGCTCTTTCAGCGGGGCGCGCGTGCAATATGTCGTGAAGCTCACCGAGGGCGTCGAGTTGATCGCCGAGACGGCCTCGAGCGGGCCGGATTCCGCTCTCGCTACCGGCACACTCGTTTCGCTGACGATCGACGCCGGCTCGGTGTTCGCAATGGCGGACCAGGGAGCGGGCGCATGATCGCAACGCGGCACGGCCTGCTGCTGATCGCGCCGCTGATGCTGGTGCTGGCGGCGTTCTTCCTGCTGCCGGTGCTGATGATGCTGCCGACGAGTTTTCGGGAATATGCGCCGGGGGCGGGTCTCGTGCCCGGAGTCTGGACGCTGGAAAACTATACCCGCATCGTCACCGACGATTACTATCGCGAGGTGATCTGGCGCACGCTGGGCCTGGGCCTGTTCGTGACGCTCGCCTGCCTGCTGCTCGGCTATCCGCTCGCCTTCCTGATCGCGCGCGGACCGGAGCGCTGGCGCGTGCCGCTGATCCTGCTGGTGATCTTCCCGATGATGCTGAATCTGGTGGTGCGCTCGTTCGGCTGGATCGCGCTGCTCGCCAATCGCGGGCTCGTCAACAACCTGCTGATCCAGCTCGGGCTGATCTCGACGCCGCTGAAGCTGATGTACAACCTGACCGGACTGATGATCGGCCTGACCCATATCTACCTGCCCTTCATGGTGCTGATGCTGGTCGCAGCGATCCGCAACGTACCGCGCGATGTCGAGGCCGCCGCCGCGACGCTCGGCTCCAGCCGGCTCCACGTCTTTACCGCGGTAACGCTGCCGCTTTCGGCGCCGGGAATCCTCGCCGGCTCGATCCTGGTGTTCGTGCTGAC
>JAQGJF010000928.1 GCA_028290765.1 Tardiphaga sp. | reverse complement strand
CTCGCCTGGTTTTATTTGCAGGGGACAGGTGAACTGGGAGACGGAAACGCCGCGGTTTTTCCGAGCGACCCGATCGAACGAATGATACGGCAAGGCCAGCGGAACCGAATATTTCTGGCGAACATGGCCCTCATAGAATACCGGGAAACCAGAAGTAACGTCATCCACATCCACGTGTAGGAACACGGAGTCCGCCATGGAAATCGTCTATTTCATCGGTGCCTTGATCCTTCTGACGGCGCTGATTTACGGCTCCCTGAGTTATCGCTATCGGGACAAGCGCAAGAGCAAGATCGCAGACCAGATCGTGCGCGACCGCTACGAGCATAACATAAGCTGATTGGCGGTCTGTCTTTCCGGCCCGCCGTAGGGCGCGCGGTATACCTGCGGCGTATCGGAGCAGGGCCCCGCGCGCTTTGCTATGCCGCCATCCTGCGGCAGGAATCGGCGCAGGCCTCGCAGGCAGCCACGCATTCTTCCATGTCGCCGATCCGCTTGCAGTCCGCGGCGCATTCCGCGCAGATCTCGGCACATTCCCCGCAGGTATGCTTGTGGTGCGGGCTGTTGATCAGCATGAAGTGGGCCGAGGTGCGGCAAATTTCCGCGCAGGCCATCATGAGCCGGAAGTGAGCAGCTCGGTATGCTTGCCGCCTAGTTCAAGGCAGTGGTTCATCGCCATGGACAGGCAGGTCTTGTAACAGCCCAGGCAGGTCTCGATGCAGCGGGTCATTTCTTCGGTCATGGTGGTTTATCCTGGTGCCCAATTTCGAGCAATCCTCATTCTTTCCAAAGAAAAGCTCCCGGAGGGCTTAGACTCCCGGCTCAGGCTTTCTGTCCTGCTTCTTCAGTCTTGGGCGCGGCGTCGGCGTTGACCGAGAGCTTGACGGTATCGCCTTCAACGACGCCGACGAACTTCCTGTCGATGTAGTGGTGATGGCCCTCGTGACCGGGCGGGCTATCCTTCCTGGTCAGCTTGATACGGTCACCCTCGACGCGGTCAACGGTGCCGACATGGACGCCGTCCTTGCCGATGACTTTCATGTGCTCCTTGATTTCCGCCATGGTCTTCTCCTTAACGTTTACGCGGCGTTTTCCTTGCGGGTGCGGGCGGCCTTCTTCGCGGACGCGGAACGCTCCGCGGCCGGCCTGCGGGCCGCTGCCTCGCCGCCGAGGTGTCCGCCTTTCCGAGCTGGGGAGTGGTCCTCGGATTTTCCGCGGCCCGAGCCGCTCTGCTTGCCGCCGTGGGTTTCCTTGTTCACGGTAGCCCAGGCCCGCCGCTCGGCTTCGTCCTCTGATACACCACGATCCTCGTAGCCTTCCTCGATGTGCTCGGCCATCCGCTTCTGCTTGTCGGTGTAACTCGATTTATCGCCACGGGGCATGGGAAACTCCATCTGATTTCTGCATTGCGACTGAACGCTAATATCGCTCCATCGTTCCAATGAATTGCCTTTCCAGGAGGGCCTCTTGGCGTGCCGCGTGAGAGCGGCTGACAGGCGGATTGCTGAGTCCGGGATCGGACAGGCGGTTTGATAAAGTGAAGGCGCTTCAGTTTGGTCGGAACGTTTGACGCAAGCGTCGATTAGAAAAGCATTCAACCAAAGGAGGCCGCGATGGCTCTGGAAAATCGAGAGACAGGAAACCTGATCGGTAGCGACAAAGTGGAGGGAACGGCTGTCTATGCCGTCGATGGACAGAAGATCGGTTCGATCGAACGGGTGATGATCGACAAGGTCGGCGGCAAGGTCTCCTATGCCGTGCTGAGCTTCGGGGGCTTTCTCGGCATCGGAGACGATCATTACCCGCTGCCTTGGCAGTCGCTCAAATACGACACCAGCCTCGGAGGCTATCGGTCCAGCGTCGCCTCGGAAAAATTCACCGGCGCGCCGAAATATGCCGACGACAACAATTGGAATTGGAACGATCCCGCACGGGCACGCTCGATCAACGATTATTACGGCGTCCCGTTCGTTTAAAGGCGAAGGCGTCATGCTCACGTCGGGCCGCAGGAAGGCCCGGTTTGTTTCGCTAAATGAGCTGCTTCAGCTTCATGGCGTCGAGCGGGGCCGCGCTCTTCTGGTCGTTGTCGAAATAGACAAAGACGTCGCATCCTTGCTTTTTCCAGGATTTGATGCGCGCGGCCCAGGCGCGAAGCGTCGCGGGGCGGTAGTGGCCGGCATAGCGTCCGCCCGGACCGTGTCCCCGAATATAAACGAAATCCGCGGTTCGCCGCCATGGCGCCGGCGCGTCATGGTGATCGGACAGGCATAGCGAAATGTTCTCGTCTCTCAGTAATCTCAGGACCGGCGCGCAGTACCAGCTCGGATGCCGGAATTCGAAGCTATAGCGGCGTTTTCGCGACAGCAGCTTGATGAAGGACGCCAGCCTGTCGGTATCGACCGCGAAGTTCGGCGGCAACTGAAACAGGATCGGTCCGGCCTTGTCGCCGAGCAGGCTCAGGCGGCTTTCGAGCAGCTGCAGGCTGTTGATGGACCGATCCGACAGCCGCTTCCAGTGCGTGATGAATTTCGACGCCTTCCAGGTGAACACGAAATCATGGCCTGTCTGCTCGCGCCAGCTTCGGACCGCTTCCGGCGTTGGCGTCCGGTAGAACACGCCGTTTAGCTCGGCGCTGTCGAGCTGGCTGGCGTAGTATTGCAGCTGCTGTTTGATGGTGAGTCCCGGCGGGTAAAACGGTCCGCGCCACGAATCATAGTGCCAACCGGAAGTCCCAATCAGGATGCGCGCCATAATCTCTCCGCCCGGAAGCTGCCGCCTCGGCCATGCACAACCAGCTGCCGTTCAAGAGGTGCTTTGGGCATTTTTGTCCCAAAGGTTCCCTAAAGCCATCGTGCGCTTGCGGAGCTTCTTGGCTTTGCGCCGCACGATCTTGAGCTCCGCATTGAGGGCATCGCTTCCCGCGACCGACTCGGTCGCCGAGAACCTCTTGAGCGATGTACGAACATCCTCCAGAGCGCGCAGCGCGCGCTCCAGAGGAAGCTTGTCCTCCCGGTTCTCGGATTTCACTGGCAACGCCATCTCATTCCTTCGTCTTTTGCGCCGGCAGGCTTCCGCGCGTGATCGTCTGCAGCTGATCGGTCATCTTCGCCGAGGGGTGCGCGCCCTGCGCTTCCTGAGCTGCCGTCGGTTGGCCCTGCATCTGCTTTTGAGCATCTTCGGGCGAGGTCGCGGCGTTGCCCGCGATGCGGTTCAGCCCACCGGTCGGAGGGTGCTGTCCGGTGTTCGTCGACGCGGTGCCGACCGTCTGGCCGGTGTTGTCCGGCGTGGGCCCCGAGCCGGCGTCCTTGCCTCCTGTAGTGCAGGGGCCGGCTTGTGCGCTGACCAACCCCCAGAATTGTTGCGGCGCAGCCCGCGAGAACGATCTGCCCTGAGGTCATTTTTCCTCTCCTCTTGGTTCATCCGTTTTTTGGTTTATCCGTTTTATCCTCCGTCGATAGCGTCTTCGGCGCTAGTTGAGGATTACGAAAGAAACATCAGCGTAAGACGCATGTTCCATTTGCGGGCACGGTCGGCGTTTTTAATCCTGACGGCGCGGGCCCAGCCACTTCGGAAGCGCTGCCATTGTGTCCACGGTTCGATCCACGCTGCTAAATCTCTCGATCCGCCCTCAAGTCAGGAACTTACGGCGATCCCCTTCGTGCTCGTTTCAAATCGGGAGATCAACTTCCCGCCCGATTTGATCGTAGTGACCTCCGGCAACTGGCCATCGGATTTCTCTGGCTCGAAAAGCGTGGCCTGGCGGAACATGCTGCACGACCATTGACTGCGAATCTGAGGGACGTGCTGGATTCTGGAGGAGAGGGTGAGCCGTCGTACCGGACCTTGGACCCATCAAGAAAACCATCTCCTGAAGGCCGTGGTGGCGCAGGGCGTGTCAATCGCGCGCGCCTCGGTTGCATTCAAGCGGACGATCAGTGCCGTTCGCAACCAAGCCCGTAAGCTCGGCGCTCCATTTCCGACGATGCAGGAGGTTCGGAAGAAACTGGCCGAGGTGTCGCTGGGTAATTTGAGACAACGCTGAGATTCAAGGCGCCGAGGACTTGTTGCGCTTTGGCTTCACGATCGCAGGCGCGGCCACAGACCTGAAAACGATGTCGCCGATCACGTGCCGGTCCGGTGTCTCCGTTCTGCCGCAGACGAACAAAGAGGGGTTGGTCCAGTCGCGACCAAAGGGATCGGCGGATTGCGCAATCTGCCTGGCCTGGAGCTCAGACTCCGCCGGCACGATGGCGACCTGTCGACTCTTCTGCGCCAAATCTTCGCTGGCCGGAGCCAGCTGGAACAGCCAGTTCGTTTCGGCCACCTCAATGGGCGCCGCAGGGACCTCGAGGGTTTCCTTGTCATCGGCCATGGCATCGGATTCTCAGCGCGCTGCCAGGTATCGGATGGTGAAACAGGCGCCCAGGGCCACGGCAATCGTCAGCGCGTCGGAAAACAACGCGTGCGCGAAAACGTGGCCGCCGCTTTCGAAATTCTCGCCATCCTGAATCCTCCCGGTGGCCAAAGCAGTGCGGCCCTAAACTGCCGGCATTCCATCGGCGGCCGATAGCCATCTGTCGCGCGCGCTCCAGACACGTACGATCCGGAGTCCTCGATTCGCTCGGACTCCGACCTCTCCCTGCACGCGGCGCACGCGGGGAGAGGTGCAAAGGGCGCTCTTGGTCCTATTCGATAGCCCTGCTCATTAGGCCGCGCGCCCGCCGAGCCCTGGCTTCTATTTCAGTTTCTGCGCCATCTCGAGATGGTGCTTCAGCGCCGGAAGCGTCTTGCCGGCCCAATTCTTGAGGTCGGAATTGTCGCCGCCTTTGGCATAACGCTCGAACAGCGACACCGCGTCCTTGTGCGCGGAGACCTGCATCGAATCGAAATCCGAGGCAAAGTCCTTGCCGGTCTCGCCCTTGAGCTTGTCGAGCTTGCTCTGGTGCGAACTGTCGAGCGCGGTCGGCAATTCGGCCTTCACCTTGCCGCTGGAGATGAGCCCCTTGAGTTCGGTCGAGGTCTTGGTGTGGTCGGTGACCATCTGGGCCGCAAAGGTCTTTTGCGCCGTATTGCCCTTGTCCTGCGCCAGCGTGCTGGCTTGAATTTCGAACATGTCGCTGACCGCCACTTCCTTGACGAAGTCGGCGGT
The DNA here is from genome assembly GCA_028290765.1 of Tardiphaga sp. Next base: position 2,084 of record JAQGJF010000928.1, on the reverse strand, counting down.
GGTTGGGCTGATGCCCAGCGTCGAATTGACGCCGGTCTTTTCTCCCACGGACTGGGCCAGTGCGGGACCGGCGAGCAGCAGGCACCCGACTACGATAAATGAACGCTTCATGATGTGCCTTTCTTTCAGCTTGCGGCCTTGCGGTTGACGCCCTTACGCAGCGCCACGGTGTTGAGCTTGGTGTTGGCGGCTTTTTCCTCGTTGAGGTTGGTGGTCAGGAACCGGACGATGTCGTCATGGCCGAGTTCTTCCGCCCAGGCGATCAGCGTGCCGTAACGGGCGATCTCGTAATGCTCGACCGCCTGTGCGTTGGCGACAATGGCGGCATCGAGCACCGATTTGTCGTCGATCTCGCCGGCGGTCTCGTCGGATTCCTTGATCAGGCCGTCGATGGCCGGGCAATCCGTTCCGGACGGCTTCTGGCCGAGCTTCTTGAAGGCCTGGTCGAGCCGCTCGATCTGTTTGTTAGTTTCTTCGAGATGGTTCTTCAGGCCGGTCGCGAGATCGCGGTTGGTGGCCTGGTCGATCATCTTGGGCAGCGCCTTGGTGATCTGCTGTTCGGCGTAGTAGATGTCCTGCAGCCCATGCAGCAGCAGGTCGTTCATTGTCTTGATGTCTTTTGTGAAGAATCCCATGTGAGCCTCCGGCCAGAAATGAATGCGATTTTCTAACGTGTCGTGATCGCTTTCGTTCCGGTGGTTGGCGACGCGCACGCAATGTCGACCAGGCGACAAACTACCGCGCATGCGACGACGGCGTGAATCTTAGATCGCTGCGCTTTCCAGTTCGGTGATGGCCGCCGTGGGGGCCGGCGTCTACTCAGCTTTTGCTTCGTTTGAATAAAGACTGGATGTTCTGCTCCAGGCGCACCGCAAAATTCGCCTGCATGGTCTCATCGGTGTCGCCCTTCAGATACCTCTCCACGCCCTAGCCGAGGTGGGCTGTGAGGCCTGTTTTGGCGGAGGGCTGAAACAACGGAAGATCATCCAGTTCGTCGTCGTTGTATGAGCGCCACTTCGACTTGCAAATCGAACTGACGGATGCCCAAAGAAGCGTGGCGCGGTTGAACTTCGATGCCGCCGCCATTGGCCCCAAAAAAGGCCCCGGATTGCTCCGGGGCCTGAAGGGTACATCCGCTCTTGTGAAAGTGCGTTACTTACCCGAGCCGCCGGCACTGCCGGCGCCGCCGCTGGTGCGCCCTTCGGCGGCAGCGGGCGAGTTGGCCCCGGCGGCGTTCATGCTGCCGGTCGAATTGGCGTTGTTGCCCTTCTCGGAGCCGACGGTCCGCGGCGCCACCGACGAGCCCGTGGTCGGCCTGTCGACTGCAACGCCGGTGCTGGTAGTGCCCGGTGTTTGAACGCCGGTGCCCGCCGAATTCGGATGCGGTGCATTCTGGTTCGCGCCGGCCTGCGCCAGCGCAGTACCCGCCGAAAGCCCAATCAATGTCGCAGCAATAATAAATGTTCGCATGTTTCCTCTTCGGTTTTTAAACATCAGTGCTGAAGAAATTCACAATCGACACTCATGTTCCATAGTCCGACGAAGTTCTGGATGCGGCAGCTCGCCGCTTGCCTGGGTTCCGGAAGAAACACCACGTGTCGGCGGCTGTCACTCACCGGTGAGAGGCCGCCCGATCGCCTTCCGGGAACGAACCACATGTCCGCTGGTTGAAATCAGAAATCCGGAGTTGCGACATGGCGAAGGCGAACGAACCCGCAATGACTCGCAGGCGTGTCGTCGGCGGCGCGGGAATGGGAGTGGTGGGCATCGCCCTCTCCGGCACTACCGCCATCGCAAAAGGAGAGGAGCCGATGGCCACGCAGGACTTGCAGGATCCCACCACCAAGTATCCGAGCCCGCCCTACAAGAAGCAATCGCAGCCGTGGCCGGGGCTCGCGAGCAAGATGGATCCGCCGCCCGATCATGGCGAGAAAAGCTATCGGGGCTCGGGACGGCTGGCGGGACGTAAAGCATTGATCACCGGCGGAGACTCGGGGATGGGCCGCGCCGCCGCGATCGCCTACGCCCGCGAAGGCGCCAATGTGGCGATCAATTACTTCCCGACGGAGGAGCCTGACGCGCAG
>JAQGJF010000918.1 GCA_028290765.1 Tardiphaga sp. | reverse complement strand
ACCACCCTCACCAAGGAAATGTTCCTCAACCACCTCTATGGCGGCATGGACGAGCCGGAGCTGAAGATCATCGACGTCTTCATCTGCAAGCTCCGCAAGAAGCTCGCCAACGCTTCCGACGGCCGCAACTTCATCGAAACCGTCTGGGGCCGCGGCTACGTGCTGCGCGAACCGCATGACGAGGAAGTTCGCATTCCGGCCTGATGCCCGATTGACCGAAGTTCACGACGAGCCGCAAGGCTCACTCCTCCCGACTGGACCCCGCCGCAAATGGCGGGGTTTTTGTTTGGGGGAACATGATGCACGACCTCTCGGTCATCCCGGCGAAGGCCGGGACACAGACGCCGTGTCGTCGCGTTTGGGCACTGCGGCCACGGTCTTCCTTCTCACTCACGCCAGGGGGGCTGGGTCCCGGGCTTCGCCGGGACGACGTGAGGTATCGGGACGCGAGCCGTCAATTCTATCTTTTCTTGGCAGCTTTCTTTTTGGTCGTCTTCTTACTGGCGTATTTTTTCGCCGTTTTCTTCTTCGATTTCTTGGCAACCTTCTTGGCGGTCTTTTTCTTCGCCGTTTTCTTTACAGCTTTCTTCGGTGCCTTTTTCTTCTTCGACGCGGATTTCTTGGCCGCGCCTTTCTTCGAGGTTTTCTTGGCGGATTTCTTGCTGGCAGCGGCCTTTTTCACCGTCTTCTTCTTGGCGGTCGATTTGGCGGGCTTTTTCTTTGCAACCGGCTTGTCGGGCGCCGGCGGGCTGGCCGGCTTCTTGCGTGGCGGCAACGGACCCGAGGACGACGTATCGCCGTCGTTGGCGGCAGCGAGCCAGAAGCGCAGTTCGGGGGATTTTTCGTCCGGCCCGTTGATGTAGCGCTCCTGCCAGGTGTCGTCGCCCTGCAGCGGCCTGCCGAAGATCTCCGGATGCTGCCTGAGCAGGAACCGGAACGCGTAGTGGTCGTAGAGGTCGAGCACGTGGCAGGCATAGGCTTCCGCCAGGCCGCGATGGCCGCGCACGATCACCATGTTCTCGTCGTTGTTGTGCGAGGCGCGGAAACCGAGATTGTGCGAGCCGGTGACCACCGTGCAATTCTTGCTGAACGGATCGATCACCACGATCTTGTTGTGGATGATGGCGAAACCGAATTTGTTCATTTCGGCTTCCCAGGCGCCGAAGGCGTCGTTGGCATTGATGGCGCCGGCGGGAACTGCGCGGGAGTCCGGCGGGGCTGACGGCGCCCCCTTCTTCTTCGGTTTGCCGGGTTCGCCGACCACCGTCACCTTCGCTTCGGTATCGGCGGGCTGCTCGGTATCGCCGCCGTGATCGGCGGCACCACCCTGATGCAGGGCTTCGGAGAAATTGCTGGCACGCTGCGCGCTGGTGAGCGCGCCACGCACGAACAGGTCCGGATTCTTGGCCAGCGCCTTGCCGGCGGCGTCGAGAATGGAGTTGTTGCCGGGATCGAACGCCAGGAACAGTACCGCCTGCTTGGCGCCGTTGATCAGGTCGAACACCCGCTTCATGTCGTTCGGAACTTCCTTGGGCGGGCTCTTGAGGGTGTGATTGGTGTTGGGCGAAAACATCAATTCGACCGTGACGCCGCCTCCGAGATCAATCGGCTTGTTGATCGAATTATCGTTGTTCTGGTGGGTGAAGCCGCGCAGCGTCGGCGACTGCAGTTTCTTCTGGTCGTCACCCGCGCCGTCGATGTCGGCCTTGAGCGCGTTCCAGTAGTCGATATAGCGTTTTGCGACGTCCTTGGATTCGATCACCAGCGCATTGTTGGTTTGCGTGCAAAGCCCGGTGCTGGTCCAGTTGGTCGAGCCGGAGAGCACCGCGGTCGGGACATTGTTCTCGCTCAGCACCATGAATTTGTTGTGCGGGATGCTGCCCTTGCCGAGAAGGCGGTCGATCACCGAGACGCCGGACGCTTTCAGGTTGGCGCGGTTTTCGGAATCCGCATCCTCGATGGCCTTCTTGTTCGCATCGACGCTCTGCTCGTTGCCCAGGATCACGGTGCGGCTTGTCGGATTGGCCTGAAGCCGCTTCTCGAGTCCTTGCGGGTCGTTGAGTTCATAGAGCGCGGCATGAATGGTGCCGCCATCCTTGTCGGCGCGGTCGAGCAGCGACGTCACGCCTTCGGAAAGCTGGCCCATCAGGCGGATGCGGATCGGATCGGCGGGGTCCAGGATGTGCGGGGCCAGCGCCTGAATGCTGGGCTTGTCGTTGAGCGCATGGCTCAACGCCTGCGTCGCCACGATGCCGCGGTTGAAATAGGCGTTGAAGGGTGGCCGTTTTGCGGTCAGCGTGACCTTGTTGCTCAGCAGCGGCGCGACGCCGATTAGAGGCGTCAGCGTGCCGCCGGGCGTGCCGCCCATCGGGACGATCCGGTATTGATAGGTCTCGCCGCGTTTCGCGAACAGGTCCTTCCACCAGAATTTCTGGATCGGCGCCTGCTCGGTGGTGAGCTTGAGGCCTTTGTCCTGCGATGCAAAACGCGCCAGCGCGGGCAGCACGGTTTCCCGCCCGCTGCCATCGATCTGATGAACCGCAAAGCCCAGGCATCCGTCGAGATGTTTGTCGAACGTCCAGGCGACAACGGCGATATCGTTGTTGGAAAATGCAACGGCCGGCATGTACCCTCCTGAAATAAATGAGAGCTGCGACGACGATGATGATTGCAACATATACCGGACACCCGCTGGAGGCGAGGTGTTTTCCGGGGTCGGATGGCAGTCCGCCGTAAAAGCGCCGTCCGCTGTCGCAACGCAAACGGACCGGCACCGCTCAGGCTGGCGGCAGTCTAGGGCATATTTTCCAGCCCTTGTGTGAACCGGCTCACCGTTCGACAGTACTGACATACTGCAGATCGATTCTTCGCTGCGCCATTTGGGGGCGATACCAGTGCTGCTTCAGTCGTTAGCCGGCCTTCCCGCGTTTCTGGTCTATTTCTGCACCGGCGTCGTCGCGGTGGTGCTCTATCTGCTGGTCTATATGCGCATCACGCCGCATGACGAGTTCAAGCTGATCCGCGAAAACGTGCCCTCGGCCGCGATCGCGCTGGGCTTAAGCCTGCTGGGCTTCGTGCTGCCGGTGGTCAGCGCCATCGTTCATTCCGCCAATGTCGTCGATTGCCTGATCTGGAGCGTGATCGCCCTGATCGTGCAGGTCGCGGTGTATTTCGCGGTCCGCATTCCGGTGCCCAATCTGTCGGACCGGATCGCGGCGGGCGAGCTAGCCCCTGCGATCTGGCTGGGGCTGGCGTCGCTTGCCGCCGGCGCGCTCAACGCAGCCTCGATGGTCATCTGACATGTCCGATCAACCGAACAAGGAATTCGGGAGCCGCCGGCCGCCTGCGGTACCGTCGCCGGCCGCGCCGGTGAAACGCTCCGGCCACGTTGCTTTGCTGCTGATGGGGACGGTTGCGCTCGGCAGTGGTGCCTATGCCCTGATGCCGTCGGAGAATTGCCAGCCGAACCGGCCCGGCATGGCGGCGGCGCCCGGACAGCCCAATGATTGCGCGCCGCGCGGTTCGTCGTCATCTTCCGGCGGTGGCGGGCACGGCTATTCCAGCGGCGGTTCGTCGTCGCGGACCAGCTTCTTCGGCGGCGACTCGTCGTCCGGGTCGTCCTCATCCAGCTCTTCGTCCGGCTCGTCGGAGGGCGGCGTCTCGCGTGGCGGCTTCGGATCGTTCGCCCACGCTTTCGGCTCGCATTTTTCCGGCGGCGGCTGAGCCCGTCATGCGCCGTATCGTTTGTGCGGAACGCGACGACTGGCAGGCGACGGCGGCCGCGACCGGGTTCGATTTTCACAGCGAGGGTGGGCAGCGTTACTGGGACGAGCGGGCCTATTACGCCTTTTCGCTGGATGAAATCGAACACCAGATCGAAGCGCCGACCGGCGAAATCAACGCCATGTGCCTGGAACTGGTGGCCCGCGCCGTCGGCGACGAACGCCTGTTGCGGCTGCTGAAAATCCCGGAAGCGTTCTGGACCTTGATCGCCGCCAGCTGGCAGCGCCGCGACCGCAGCCTCTACGGCCGGATCGATCTGCGCTTCGACGGCATCGGTCCGGCAAAACTGCTCGAATACAATGCCGACACCCCGACCTCGCTGTTCGAGGCCGCGGTGTATCAATGGACCTGGCTGGAACAGGCGATCGAACGCCAGATCATTCCGAAGCGCGCCGACCAGTTCAACTCGCTGCATGAACGCCTGATCGATGCCTGGAAGACAGTCGCCGATGGCCGCCGCCTGCATCTCGCGGGCACCCTGCAAAGCGCCGAGGACGCCGGCACCTTGTATTATCTTGCGGATGTCGCGCAGCAGGCCGGTCTGAATACATCCCTGATCGATATCGCCGCGATCGGGCTGCGCGGCGACGGCAGTTTTGTCGATCTCGACGACCAGGTGATCGAATTGGCGTTCAAGCTCTATCCCTGGGAGTGGATGTTTCGCGAAACTTTCGGCGCCAATCTGAAAGGCGCTTCGACGCGCTGGATCGAACCGCCGTGGAAGGCGATCCTGTCCAACAAGGGCATTCTGCCGCTGCTATGGTCGATGTTTCCGGGGCATCCCAATTTGCTGCCGGCGTATTTTGACGACGAAGAGGCCGCGGCCAGCCTTGGGACGTCCTATGTTCGCAAGCCGCTGTATTCGCGTGAAGGCGCCAATGTCACGCTGGTCAGCGCCGGCAGCCCGATCGACCAGCAACCGGGGCCCTATGGCGCCGAAGGCTTTATCCGCCAGGCGCTGGCGCCGTTGCCGGAATTTTCCGGGCAGCATCCGGTGCTCGGCAGCTGGATCGTCGACGGTACGCCGTGCGGACTGTCGATCCGCGAAGACGACAATCCGATCACGGGAAACATGTCGCGCTTTGTTCCGCACGCGATTTTGTAGAGGAGCGTGGGCTACTCGGCCGGCACCGAAACCTGCGGGTGACGAAACCTTGTCACCAGCCGAAGCACCGATCCGTCGATGCCCGCGACATTCTTCGCTGATGTGCGCAGCATCAAGGCCATGCAGACAAACGACACGGTGGTCGCGGCGACGGCGCCGATCACGCCGAAAGCCGGGATCAGCACGAAGAAGCCGATCGTGCGGATCAGCACGGTGACGCCGATGATGGCGAGGTAGCGGCCTTCGTGTCCGGTCAGCATCAGGATCGAACCTGAGGGCCCGGCAGCGGCGACCGCGGCCATCCCGAAGGACAGGACGGCCAGGGCGCCGTAATAGGGCACATAGGCGTCGCTGAACGCCATCAGCAGCCAGTGGCCGCCGCCCAGGATCACAATCATGCCGGCCGCAAGAACGGCTAGGGTCACGCCGGCGACCGAATCCAGCAGCGTATTCAGCGCCGTGAACTGGCCGCGGTAATAGAGATCGGGAATATGCCGGGTCGAGAACATGTGAATGGCGTCGGTGGCCATCGCGAAGGCGTTGGCGAGCCGCGTCGTCACGAAATAGGCGCCGGCGACCGACGGGTTCATCAGCGCGCCGATGATCAGCACATCGACATACTGGTTCGACGCCTCGAGCGCATTGGAGATCCACAGCTTGAGCGAGCGTTCGCGCCAGCGCGGAATATCGAAGGCCGGCCGGCACGCCATGAAGCCGGGGAACAGGCTGTGGATCCTGCGCCACATCAGGACGGCATGAATGACGATGGCGGCGCTACCACCCGCGGCCATCAGGAAAAACAGCGTATCGACCTCGGTTTTGGTTCGTGAGGCAAGGCCGAACAGCAGATAGAGAATTGGCGGAATCACCAGCAGCAGATTGCCGAGACCGTCGCCGATTCCGACGCCGATCGCGGTGCGGACCAGATGCGATGTGGTCATGACGATCGACAGCGTGACCAGATAGAAGGTGACGCAGATCGCCAGCAGCGGGGAGTGACTTGCGGCAAACCAGCCGTAAAACGGAATGGCGACCAGCAGGCTGCCGGCAAGGCAGGTGAGGGCACTGAAAATCAGCGCACCCTTGAGCAGGCCCGGTCGGTCGACGGAGGAATATTCACTCCACGACCGCATCACCAGAACCTGCTGACCGAAGGTCGCAACGATGCAGAACAGGCCCGCGGCGCTGAACAGGATCGAGTAAGTCCCGAAGCTGGCCTCGCCGAGCGCGCGCGCGGCCAGCGAGATCAGTGCGAAATTCGACGCGGTGATCGCTATCCGAAGCACGAATACGCCGGCCATCCCGAGCATGGCGGGATTCTGGCGAAGCTCGTTGTACTTGCCGATCGCGGCGCTGATTTTCACGGTCTAATCCTGGCCTGCACGTCTAGCGCAGCTGCGGTGCGTATTTCTTGAGCGCGTTCTTGAGCGGCTTGGTCCGGTGATAGATGAACGACAAGGCCGAGCCCGCCAGCGATCGTGAGGAAGTAAAATTGTGCAGCATGGTTTCGTCGACCCGGAACTGCGATTTGTATCCGGTGTTGCCGAGGCCCATGTCGAAGCGCTGGAAGCCCTGGTCGAAGCGCAGCTTGATGACGCGGTAGATGATCTGGATGCCGACCGAGAAGCGTCCGTAATTGTCGATGTCGGAACCGATCAGGACGGCGTGGAATTCGTCCTCGCCGGTTAGGCCGAACAATACCGCAACCGGCTTTCCGTTGAGATAGCTGACATAGGTGACGGCTTCGCCCGATTTAGCCGCGGCGACGGCGTAATCGCAATAGAACGAAAAATAGATCTCGCTATCGAGCAGATCGCCGTCGAACCTTCCTTTTCGCGTATCGCGCAGGAAAGAAAGCGCTTCGCGGATTTCCGCCTCGGTCTCCGCCTGGCGGTGTTCATAGCGGCCGAATTCGCGCTCGATCTGGCGGCCCAGCCGGCCCAGTTCCTTGGAGAATTTCCGGCTGACGGTTCGGCGCTGCCAGGCTTCGAAATCGTCGCCGATTTCGCTGTGATAGGCAGCGTTCTCGCATGGCGTTGCCGTGGTCTTTTTGAACAACCGGCTGGCATCGAAGCCGTCATCCCGGACTTTCCGAAACATCAGCACGCTGCCGACGTCAAGCAGATCGTCGATCCGCTGCAGCACGGATGCATCCCGGCACAGCGTTTCGAGCACCAGCGGATCGGCAACGACGCTGTTGTAATCGCAGACGCCGAAATCGGCCGGCTGCACAATGGCCAGGCCCGCCGATTTCTGGACCACGAGGGGTATGACCGCGAGCAGGACGCGGTCGTGCCGGTTTCGGACGGTCAGGGTATATGGCCTGGCCGAAAGATTGGGAACGAGCCTGCGGTGGATCATGTCGAGCCACAGCGGTGCCTGGAACACCGTTGCCCGCCGCAAATTGTGGAAAGCGCGGTACTCCGCGGACCCAAAATCGAATTCCGGCTCGACGTCCACGGTGACATCGAGCTGAAGCGATTGCTGATCGACGGCCAACATCAAGCTGTTCTTTCGGGCGTGCAAAGGTTCAGGTCAGGCAATATCGGCGCGACCGTTTTCGCTTGTTGCGTCGATCCGGAAATTGCGCGCCTTGACGACGTCGCCGCTGATCTGCTTGCCCATCTTCTTCCACAGATAGGCGGAGGCCGCCTTCGGGTAGACGTGAAGCCCGTGGTCCTTGGTGGAGGTGTTCTTGAGGCCGAGGGTGCGCCGCAGGACGCCGTTGCCGTAGTGAACGGCATAGGAATTCCAGATCGACTGGGTCCAGTGCTCCATGGTCACGGATATGTTGAGGCAGTCATGGTTCACGACCTTGTGCGGCGCGTAGAGCGGCCATGTCAGCATTTCACCGGGATGAAGGTCGTAGGTCGTGGCCTGTTCGTCGAACCAGCCTTGATAGGGCATCTCTTCGGTGGTTTCGCGCAGCAGGATCCTTTCGACGTTCTTCGGCGTCATGAAGACGTCGGAGCGCGGATAAACGAACACACGCTTGACGCCGGAGATCTGCCAGAGCGACTGGCCCTGGATGTCGGCGTGATAGGGCACGAAGGCATTCGGCGAGGAGATCAGGATGCCGATGTTGCGCTTGAAGGTCTTGAAGTCGGGTATCCGCGCTTCGAATTCCTCGAAGATGTTGTCGAGCAGTTCGTGATACTCCGGCGCCCAGTCCATGACCCGGCGGATGTTCATCCACATGCGGCCTTTTTCGATCGCCGCGATGGCATCGAGACCCGATGCCTTGCCGAGTTCGCCATAAATGCGCACCGGACGGTCCGCCGAGCCGCTGACCGATTCAAGTCCGAGCTCGTGCCTGGGGCAGCGCTCGATGACTTGGCCCAACGCTTCCCGGGTGAACAGCCCTGTCTCCGCCAGCCGGTGCCGAAGCTTGATGGCATGCTGACCGAACAGGATCTCGTGATGGGACTGCCAGTCGACAATGATATCGCGGTTCATGTTCATCGAATTCATATTGACGCGCTCCATGTTTGCCCGTTGTTGCCTTTGTTCGGGCGTATCGCGGCCTCCAGGATGACGGAAAGCGCGCGAAATTTGCAGTTTGTTTACTCTCTTTCGCGGTCGCATTAAATGAACTGAAAATGACAATCGTTATTGAGGTTAAGAGCCAAGCATGTCGGTGGTCGTGGAACCGGGTGTCGATGTTTTCGGCATGCGGTCGAGAGACTTTTTACCAAATT
>JAQGJF010000342.1 GCA_028290765.1 Tardiphaga sp. | reverse complement strand
TCGTCGCTTTCGACGGATACGAAGACCGAGAGCCCGAGACCGATCTTGTTCTGATCGACCAGCGCGACTTTGCCCGTGATGATGCCCTCGCCTTCCATTCTCTGGATGCGCTTCCAGCAAGGAGTCGATGACAGGCCGACGCGCTCACCAATCTCGGCGACGGAAAGCGACGCATCCTGCTGCAGCACCCTCAAGATCTTGCGATCGATGGCATCGATCCGACGCGGCGGATAGGGAAGCGGGACGACAATATTGGTCATGGCGGTGCTTTCTTCCAAAAGGGTATGCTCGAACACAATAGGTGGAAATATATTCTATTCCATACCTAAAAAAATGGAGTTCAGAGATGGTTTTTCTACAGATCGACCTCTAAAGACCAGCCGCTTTCCCGATGGCCTCGGAAAACGACCGATCGACAATATCGGCGGCGTTGAGCTTCTGCTTGATCAAGCCGGCTCGGAAATACAGGTCGATGGTCTTTTGCTCGTCGGCCACCACGCCATCATCGATCGGCGCGATCCGGATCTTGGCGCGGTTCAGCCAGTTGAGCGGTACGGCGGGCGGGATGTTCATCAGCCTGCCCCAGGTCTCGGCATAGGCACTGACATTGGTCTGCGACCAGGCGCGGGCGGCCGTCAACCGTTGAAGGAAATCCTCCAGTTGCGGCCGCTTGTCACGAATGGCATTCGGCGAGGCGACCTGAAAACCCAAACCGGGCGTCAATCCTTCTGCCGTGATGACGCGCCGAGACTGGAACAGCACCTCTTCCTGACTGACATAGGGCTCCCATGTCGACCATGCATCAACGGATCCCTGGGTGTAGGCCACCTTGGCATCCGACGGTGCGAGAAACACGATCTGCACATCGCTGGGCGACCAGCCCCTCGCGTCGAGCGCGGCAAGAATAAGCTGGTGTCCGATCGAGCCCCGGCCGGTCGCGATTTTCCGTCCGCGCAAATCCTCAAAACCGTGGATGCGGGATTCGCGTGGCACCAGGATGGCCAGGCCTTCCCGGGTCTGCCGGACCGCGCCGATCGCCTTGATCGGAACGTTGGCAGCCGCGGCAAAGGTGAAGGGCGCATCGCCGACCAGCCCGGTCTCGATGGCGCCGGCGCCGAGCGCCTCCAGCAGCGGCGCCGCCGCCGGAAATTCCTTCCATTCGATCTTGTAGGGCACATCCTTGAGGACGCCGGCCGCTTCCATCACGGCCTGGGAATTGCCCTTTTGATCGCCAACCCGCAAGGTGGTCTGGGCGCTGGCCGAGGCGATCGCGCTCAGCAACAGGCCCGCAACAACAATACGCCGCATCATTCTGCCGCAACTCCGCGGGTGGCCTGACGCGCGGCGATCAACGCGCGCGTCAGCGGGATCAGTTCGCGGCCATAATCGATCGCGTCGATCAGCGGGTCAAAACCGCGGATCAGGAAATGGCTGACGCCGAGATCGTAATAATCACCGAACACCTCGGCGACCTGCTCGGGCGTGCCGACCAGCGCGGTGGTGTTGCTGTTGGCTCCGGTAAGTTTGGCGATTTCGGTCCACAGCCGCTTGTCGATACGGGTGCCCTGCTCGGCCAGTGCCAGCAACCGACGCGCGCCGGCCGTGGCATGACCATCGGCCGGTTTGCGATAGCCGGTCTTGTCCTGCAGCGCCGTTGCACGCGCCAGAATCTCCTCGGCCTTGGCCCAGGCCTTCTCCTCGGTGTCGGCGAGGATGGGACGGATCGACAGGCTGAAGCGCGGAGTCGGCCGGCCGTGCCTGGCGGCGGCGGCGCGAACCCGCGAGGTCACATCGCGCACCTGCGCATAGGATTCGCCCCACAGCGCGAATGTATCGGCATGCTTGCCGGCCACCTCGATCGCGGCATCGGACGCGCCGCCGACGAAGATCGGAATGCCCTCCTGGCGAAATGGCTTGACCTGCGAAAAGCCGTTTTGAACCTTGTAGTATTTGCCGTCGTAGGCGAACGGCTTCTCGCTGCTCCATTCGGATCGAACCACATCCAGAAACTCGTCGGTACGGGCGTAACGCTCGTCCTTGTCGTCGACGGTGTTGCCGTCCTGTTTCAGCTCGGTGGCATTGCCGCCGGTGATAACATGCAAGGCGACCCGGCCGCCGGAGAGCTGGTCGATGGTCGCCAATTGCCGGGCGATCAATGTCGGCGCGGTGAATCCGGGCCGTTGCGCGATCAGCACATTCAGCCGGTCGGTGACGCCCAGCACGTGCTGGCCGATCTGAAGCCCGTCCGGCGTGGTGGAATGAAACGCCAGTAGCGCGCGATCGAACCCGGCGGTCTCGTGGGCCTTCGCCACGGTCTCGATGTAGTGGCGATCGAGCACGGGCCCGGTCCGCACGATGGTTTCGGACGAATGGTTGTTGGTGATGTAGCCGATGAATTCCACTGACATGGGCAGCTCCCGTTTTAGATTGATTACAGCATCGTTCAGAGGCCGAGCGCGATGCGCCCGGCGCTGACGCGGGTGGCGTCGTCCTGAGGGGTGTGGACGCGCCCGCACAGCACGTCGCGATAGTGCCGCTCCAGCGGGTTGGCGCGGGTCAGCCCGTGATTGCTGGTCAGCGACAGCGCATCCTCGACGATCGCGACCGCGTTGTTGGTGACGGTGAGCTTGATGATGTTCGAATCGGAAGCGCTGAGCAGAACGCCGTCGTCGAAATCCCCGGCAAAGCTTTCGATCAGGCGCGCGTTGACGACGAGGCGCGCCTCGATGCCGCCGACGATCTCCTGCGCCCGCGGCAGCGTAGCAAGCGGCGCGCCGAGGTTGGCGGGCACGCGGTGTTTCAGAAATTCGACCAGCCAGTCGCGCGCGGCACGGGCGACGCCGTCGTAGATCGCGGCCACGAAGATGGCGTGGACCGTCGCCTGGGTGAAATCGGGCACCCGCCATTCATCCGGTTTGCGAACGTCGATTTCGTGGTCGAGTGGAAACACCACGTCGTCGAACACGACGTCATGGCTGCCGCTGGCGCGCAGCCCGAGATGGTCCCAGGTCTCGACAATGCGCGTCCCCGGCAGGCCGGCCGGCACCAGAAACAGCCCGACCCGCACCTCCGGCTCGTCGGTCTTTGCCCACACCGCGTACCATTTCAGGATCGGCGCGCCGGTCGAATAGATTTTTCGGCCGGAGAGCCGCCATCCGGTCTCGGTCTTCCGCGCGATCGTCGACGGCAATCCGCCGCGGGACGGCGAGCCGAGATCGGGCTCGACCCGCAGGGCGTTGATGAGCGCCACGCCTTCGACGGTTTCACGCGCCAGTCTTCGCGCGAGGCGGCCCGGCCAGCGCGTGCTCCGTGCCATCACCAGATGCTGAATGTAATGCATCGACAGCACCAGCGCGGTCGATGGATCGGCTTTTCCGAAGATGCCGATGATCCGCGCCGCCTCCAACGCGCCGGCGCCGGCCCCACCCAGCGCGGCCGGCGCGGTCAGCGCCAGCAGGCCCGCTTGGGACAGAAGGTTGAAATTCTCGAACGGAAAGCTTGCCGCACGATCGTGCCGGGCCGCCCGGGCGGCAAAATCGGGAGCGAGCCGCTCCGCCCGCTCGAGAAGCGTCGGAACGACGTCCGTCGACGGTTCCTTGCGGATGGAATTGCCCTGCGCGCTCACCATGTTGCGTCCAATCCGAGCAGGCCCAGAATATCGTGGCGCAACTCCGCCAGCTTCGGATCGCCGCGGTGCCGGGGATACGGCCGATCAACGGCGACGTCGGCCTTGATGCGCGCGGGTCGGTCGCTGAAAACGATCACCCGATTGGCCAGAAACACCGCCTCCTCGACATCATGGGTCACCAGCAGCGTGGTGAAGCCGCTGCGCTGCCAGAGGGCGGCGATTTCGGCCTGCATGGTGATGCGCGTCAGCGAGTCGAGCTTGCCGAGCGGCTCGTCGAGAACCAGTATTTTCGGATCGTTCACCAGCGCCCGCGCCAGCGCCACCCGCTGCGCCATGCCGCCCGAAAGCTGATGCGGATAGGCCTTCCGAAACAGGGAGAGACCGACAAGATCGATGGCCGCATCGACGCGGTGGCGCTGGCTTTTCAAAATGCCCTGGGCTTCGAGGCCGAGCGCGACATTGTCCCAGACGCTACGCCATGGAAACAGCGTCGGGTCCTGAAACACCACCACGCGTGACGGGAATGGTCCGGTGATCGAATGGCCGTCTTCGCGCAGCGTTCCCGACCGCGGCGGTTCGAGACCCGCGACGAGGCGCAGCAAGGTCGATTTCCCGCAACCGGACGGCCCGAGCAGCGCGACGAATTCGCCGGGTTTTACGGCGAAGCTGACATCGTCCAGCACCGGGAGCACCGCACCGTCGATGTCGAAGCCATGGCTGACGCCTTCGACGTCCAGCCTGGCGCCGGCGATGGCCGGCGGCGCGTGTTCGGCAATCGCCAGAGCCTTTTCCGTTTCGATAGAATCGAAACGGGGCTCTGGATTCGTTATTCTGACGCGTTTTCTGGGCGCGAACCGGGGCCACTTCGCTGGAAAACGCTCTAGCGCTACCATTTGACCACTCCCTTTTGCCAGACCAGCAGCCGGTCGCGCGTCCGAAACAGCAGGGTGATCGCGCCCGAGCACAGCAGCGACATCACGATCAGCGCGGCATACATGTTGGAATAGGCCGCCCAGCCCTGGGCCCATTGCAGATACCAGCCGAGCCCGGCCTTGACGCCGATCATTTCGGCGACAACCAGCACCGCAAACGACGATCCGAGCCCCATGAACAGTCCGACAACGACGTGCGGATATGCCGCGGGGATGGCGACCTTCAGCACCAGGAACGACGGTTTGGCGCCGAGCGTCCGCGCCACGTCGTAATAGGCGTTGCTGACG
>JAQGJF010000903.1 GCA_028290765.1 Tardiphaga sp. | reverse complement strand
CACCCTCCCCACAAGGGGGAGGGATAAGAAAGAGAAGTGCGCGAACCTAAGATCCTTCGGCACGCCCCCATCACCCCCTCGCAGCCCTATCCTTCTCATTCTGCGCCTTGATGGCGTCGCGGGCCTGGGTCCAGTCGGCGTCGGACCAGTCGCGCAGCTGATAGAAGTTTCCGCCCATCGCCAGCGCCTGGCCGCCGTCCATGGCGATGGTCTCGCCATTGATCCAGTCGCAGCCGCCCGAGATCAGGAATACCGCGAGATTCTGCAGCTCTTCCATTTTCCCGACCCGGCCCATCGGATTTTGCGCCTTGGTGCGGGCGCCGGCTTCGTCGCCCGGCTTGATGCGTTTGCTCATGCCCTCGGTCGGAATTTCGCCCGGCGCGATGCTGTTGAGGCGGATGCCGTAGCGGCCCCATTCTGTCGCCAGCGACATGGTCATGGCATGGATGGCGGATTTGCTCATGGCGGAGGGCACCACATAGGGGCTGCCGTTGCGCACCCATGTCACGCTGATCGAGACCACGTTGCCGGGATTTTTGCCGGCGATCCAGCGTTTGCCTACCGCCTGGGTGACATAGAAGGTGCCGTGCATGACGATGTTGGCGACAGCGTCGAAGCCGCGCGGCGTCAGATCCTGGGTGCGCGAGATGAAATTGCCGGCGGCATTGTTGATCAAATCGGTCAGTGGTCCCTGCGCGAAGATCGCCTCGATCATGGTGTCGACCGCGGCGGCGTCGCGGATATCGACGCCATGACTCATCACCTTGCCGCCATAGAGGTCCATCAATTCGGTCGCGGTTTCGTCGCAGACGCCTTTGCGGCGCCCGCAGATATGCACCTCGGCGCCGAGTTCGAGGAAACGCGCCGCCATCGACTTGCCAAGCCCGGTACCGCCGCCGGTGACGAGAATGCGCCTTCCTGCGAGTAACTGCTGATTGAACATGGTTTCCGCCCTGTACAAATGTTTGTTAATTGGTTGATTGACTAAATCCGGACAACGCTTTCCTGTAAAGCCGGAAACAACAAAATTAGAGGGAGAATAACCGATGGACGATCGCGTTTCGGTGTCGATGTCGGAAGGCGTCGCCGACGTCCGAATGGTGCGGGCGGACAAGATGAACGCCCTCGACGCCGCGATGTTCGAGGCCCTGGTTGCGACCTGCGATCGGCTGAGCCGAGAAAAGGGTTTACGGGCGGTGGTGCTGTCCGGTGAGGGCCGCGCCTTCTGCGCCGGTCTCGACATGGGTCGCTTCGCGGCGATGAACGACAATGGCGGCAACGGCATCGCGGGAGGCGAAAAGCGCGACCTCACGGAACGCACCCATGGCCTGGCGAATTTTCCGCAAGCCGCGGTATGGGGCTGGCGACAACTGCCGGTGCCGGTCATTGCCGCCGTGCAGGGCGTGGCATTCGGCGGTGGCTTTCAGCTGGCGCTCGGCGCCGACATGCGCTTTCTCGCGCCGGATGCCCGCATGTCGATCATGGAGATCAAATGGGGCCTGGTGCCGGACATGGCCGGGACGCCGATCCTGGCCTCCTTGGTGCGCGACGACATCCTGCGCGAGCTGACCTTTACCGGCCGGATCTTTTCGGCCCAGGAGGCGCTGAGCTACGGCCTCGCGACCCGGATCTGCGACGATCCGCGCGGCGCCGCGCTCGAGATGGCGCTGGAGATCGCCGGCAAAAGCCCCGACGCGATCCGCGCGGCCAAGCGACTCTTGAACAAATTGTCGGTCGATCCCGGCCCGGCGCTTTTGGCCGAATCCGTCGAGCAGATGAAGCTGATGGGGGCGCCGAACCAGCTCGAGGCGGTGCACGCCAATATTGAGAAGCGCGCGCCGCGGTTCGCCGATGTTTGAATGAGACGCTGGCCAAAACAGCTGCCCGTAGCCCGGATGAGCGCAGCGACATCCGGGATGCAACAGCATCCGGGATGCAACAGATCGATAGGCCCACCCCGGATATCGCTGCGCTCATCCGGGCTACAGGGCGAACTTGAGACGAGTTGAAAATCCAATGCCAACATCACCCTTGTTCCTCGGCATCGTCAGTGGCCAACGAAGACGAAGCCACGCCGAGGTCTCCGACCGCGCCAGCCGGATCGCCGGGGGCCTGCGCAATCTTGGGGTCGGGCAGGGCGACAGCGTTGGTGTGCTGATGCGCAACGACATTGCCTTTCTCGAAGCAGCCTATGCGGTGATGCTGCTCGGCGCCTATGCGGTGCCGGTGAACTGGCATTTCAAGCCGGAAGAAATCGCCTATGTCCTGAAGGATTCCGGAACCCGCGTGCTGATCGGCCATGCCGACTTGCTGCACCAGCTTCGCGATGTGATTCCAACGGACGTCACCCTGTTCAGTGTACCGCCGCCGCCGGAAATACGCGAAAATTATGTGATCGATCCGGATCACCTCAGGCCTCCCGACGGCGCCATCGACCTCGACAACTGGCTTGTTCGGCAGGCTCCCTATGACGGTCCGGCGCTGCCGCAGCCGCAGAACATGATCTACACGTCGGGCACCACCGGTCATCCCAAGGGTGTGCGGCGCAACGCGCCGACGCCGGATCAGGCCGCCGCGACGGAGCGGATGCGGGCCATGGTGTTCGGTCTGAGGCCCGGCGTGCGTGGGCTGTTGCCTGGGCCGCTGTATCATTCGGCGCCGAACGCATTCGGCCTGCGCGCCGGTCGGCTTGGCGGCGTGCTGATGCTGATGCCGCGCTTCGAGCCGGAACAATTCCTGGCGCTGATCGCGGCCGAGCAGATCGACACCATCTTCATGGTGCCGACCATGTTCATCCGGCTGATGAAGCTGCCGCGGGCGGTCCGCGACAAATACGACGTGTCCTCGCTGCGCCATGTGATTCACGCCGCCGCTCCTTGTCCCGCCGACGTGAAGCGGGCGATGATCGAATGGTGGGGGCCGGTCATCCATGAATTCTACGGCTCGACCGAATCCGGCGCGGTCACCTTGGCCAATTCGCAGGACGCGCTGGACAAGCCCGGTACGGTCGGCAAGGTCGCGCCCTGGGCGGAGCTGCGCTTCGTTGGCGACGACGGACGATGGCTGGCGCAAGGCGCGATCGGCGAGATCTATTCGCGGATCGCGGGCAATCCGGACTTCAATTATCACAACAAGCCGGAGAAGCGCGCCGAGATCGAGCGCGATGGCTTCATCACGTCGGGCGACGTCGGCTATATCGACGCCGACGGCTATGTCTTCATTTGCGACCGCAAGCGCGACATGGTGATATCGGGCGGCGTCAACATCTACCCCGCCGAAATCGAATCCGCGCTGCATGCGATCCCCGGCGTGCACGACTGCGCGGTGTTCGGTATTCCGGATGAAGAATTCGGCGAGGCCTTGATGGCGGTGGTGGAGCCGCAGCCCGGCGTCACGCTCGACATCGCCTCGGTCCGTGCCCGGCTCAGGACGAAGCTCGCCGACTACAAGGTGCCGAAACACCTGGAAATTGCCACCGATCTGCCGCGGGAGGATTCCGGCAAGATATTCAAGCGCCGGCTGCGCGATCCCTACTGGGCGAAAGCGGGGCGGACGATCTAGCGTCCGCGTCGGTGCTCCCGGCAATGTCCGTATCGCCGGCCGCTGTGGTCGCATCTGGCTCCAGCGCGGCGCGGACCATGCGGGCCAGATCGAATTTCCGGTAGGGTTTGGCCAGTAGCAATACGCCTGCGTCAAGCCGGCCGTGATGCACGATCGCATTCTCGGTATAGCCGGAGGTGTAGAGCACCTGGACCGACGGCCGGCGTGCGACGACGATGTCGGCAAGCTGCCTGCCGTTCATGCCGCCCGGCATGATGACGTCGGTGAAGAGCAGATCGAACGTCGCGCCGTTGTCGAGTTGTTCCAGGGCGGCATTGCCGTTGGCGGCGGTCAGGGTCTTGTAGCCGAGGCTGTGCAACTGGGTGACGACGAAGTTGCGCACCAGGGCATCGTCCTCCACCACCATGATGGTTTCGTCGCCACCCCTCATCGGCGGCACGGTCGCCATCGGCGCATCGGCTTTGGCGCTGGCGCGGGGCAGATAAAGCTTGATGGTCGTACCGTAGCCCTCTTCGCTGTATATTTTGACGTGCCCGTTGGATTGTTTCACGAAGCCGTAGACCATGCTCAGCCCGAGACCCGTCCCCTTGCCGACCGTCTTGGTGGTGAAGAACGGCTCGAATACCCTGTCACGTAAATTGGCTGGAATGCCGGTTCCGGTGTCGCTGACGGCGATCATCACATAATTGCCCGGCTGGACCTCGGGGTTGCTCCGGGCATAGGATTCATCGAGCACGACGTTGCCGGTCTCCAGCGTCAACTTGCCGCCATTCGGCATGGCATCGCGGGCGTTGACGGCGAGATTGAGCAGCGCGGTCGAGAGCTGCGACGGATCGATCAGCGCCGGCTCCGCGTCGGGTTCCAGCATGGATTCGATCTCGATGTGCTCGCCCAGCGTCGGCCGCAGCAATTGCGCGGCGTCGAGCACCAGGTTGTTGATATCGACGTTGCGCGGCTCGAGCGGCTGCCGGCGGGCGAAGGCGAGCAGGTGCCTGGTCAGGTCGGCGCCACGCTCCGCCGCCTGATCGATCATTCTGGCAATCGCCAAAAGGTTGGGCCGGTCGGCGACACCGTCGGCCAGGATTTCGGCCGTACCGGTGATGACGGTGAGGATGTTGTTGAAGTCATGCGCGACCCCGCCGGTGAGCTGGCCGATGGCGTCGAGCTTCTGCGACTGGCGGAGCTGGCGTTCGATCTCCTTGGCGCGGGTGACGTCGCGGAACACCATGACGGCTCCGGTCTGGGTTCCCCGTGCATCGCGGATAGGACGTGCGGTTCCGGTCACGTGGATCAGCTTGTCTGCGCCGCGCTGGCGAATGAACAGTTCGAACTCGTCGACAAGTTCGCCCCGCAGGCTGCGCGCACCGGGCCGTTCGTCCAGCGGCATCGGCGTTACGCCATCGGCATAAAAAGTCTCGAACGATTCGCCTGGCTCGGTCTTTGTGCCGGGAGGCACCGCGCGCAAGGCTCTGGCGGCGCGATTCTCGTAAACGATTTTGCCCGGTTCCACGAGCAATACCGCTTCGCCCATTTCGGCCATGATGGTCTCGAAAACTTCGGTATTCCGGCCGATCGCGGCGTTCTTTTCACCCACCTCGCGCGCCATTTTCCGAAAGGCGCGCGCCAGCATGCCGATCTCGCCGCCGGCCTCCACCGGGACTTCAAGCGGCGCCCCCTGCGCAAAACCCCTCACCGCGGCGGTCATCTGGGTCAGCGGTCGCGTCAGAGTCTGCGCCAGCAGGAACGCCAGCAGCGCGGCGCACAGGACGGCGACGGTCCCGCCGAGCAGGCTCGAGTTGAGCAGCGCTTCGCTGGCGACGCCGACGATTTTTTGTTCCGGGATCATTTCGACGATCGAGATGCGCGGGCTTCCGGCGAGACGAATCGAAGCCAGGACGACGCCGATTTGCTTGCCGTCGCGGTCCGTGATCAGCTCGGGTTGCCGCTGGCCCGTCACGATGGCTTGGGTCAGCGCCGGGTAATCGTCCTGGATGCGAAATGGCGTGCCGAATTCGAAGCCGAAGGCGCGCTTAGCGTCGGGGTGCGTGAGGTAGTCGCCGCGGTCATTCACCACATAGACGGTGCTGTCCGGATTGACCGTCTCGCCGATGCGTTTGAAGACCGTTCTCAGATCGATATTGACGACGAGGATGCCGAACACCAGGCCGTCCGACGAAAAAATCGGTGTCGAGAGCCGGACCACCGGCACATGCGGCGTTTCGATCGCACCGTTTTCCTGATTGAGTTCGACGGGCGATACCTCGATCACGCCGTCACGCGCGGCGATGGCTTGCTTGAAGTAGCCTCGGTCGGCCTTGCGCTGCAACGCGGCGTCGGGAACGACGCGGACCTCGCCACCGGCGGCCGGACGCTCGACCCGGATGATTTCGCGACCGCCGTCGGCAGCCCCGATCAGTCGCAATTGATAGTAATCGGGCTTGGCGTTCATCTCCGCGACGAGGCGCTGGCCAAGACGGGCTCGCCATTGCGCAAGCGTCAAGCCCCCGGCGCGCTCCATCGATGGATCGCGGCTCAGGGCCATGATTTCGTCGAGCCCGACGACGTGCCGAAACCCCTTGAGGTCGGAATGCGCATTGGTCACGACGTTGGCCAGATCGACGGCGAGGGCGCGGACATGGTCATCGAGCCGCACCAGGGTCCGGGGGATCGCAATGGCCGCGACACTTCGGTAGCTGAGGTAGCCGACGGTTCCCGCCGTGGCGACGACCAGCGCCACGATCGCGATAGTCAGCCGTGTCGAAAGGCTCATTCGCTGCAGCATTCGCACCCTCTCTCCGGCTTCGGGCATACGCCAGATCGCAACTGCGCCGCAACGCTCCGGGCAGGCTGTTCGACCATGGATCGATAGTAGCGCTATCTTACCGTTTGCGCGCGAGTCGGCCACCGGTCCGCCGGCAGCGAAATCGCCGGGTCGGCGCCGACACCCCGGTGCGGCGGCCCAGGGGCTTGTGGCGACGAAACCGTGAACGGCGGGCAACCCGGTATCATTCGGGACGTTTGACCGGGGTTGTGACCGCGGTCCGGCCACGCGCCGCCTCCATCTTGATCTTGCATCGCCTTTGAAAAATTGCGACTGGAGGTATGCCGGCAATTTCTGGAGCATTTCCCGTGTCATCCAAGATCATGCCATCCGATCCCGACATCCAGGCCGCCCGCAGCGAGGACATCGCCGCCCTCGAGGAGGACGCGCGGCTGCGTAACGATATCCGGCTGCTCGGGCGCATTCTCGGCGATACCGTGCGCGATCAGGAGGGCGAGGCGGTGTTCGATCTCGTCGAGCGCATCCGCACCACCTCGATTCGCTTCCATCGCGACGACGACAAGCCGGCGCGGCATGAGCTGGAAACCATCCTCGACGGCATGTCGACGGCCGATACCGTGCGGATCGTCCGTGCCTTCAGCTATTTCTCGCATCTTGCCAATATCGCCGAGGATCAGAACAACATCCGGCAGATGCGGGCGCAGAACAATTCGGGCGCGCAGACGGGAACATTGGGGCGAACCCTGGCCCACGCGCGCGCCGCCGGAATTGGCTCGGCGGACTTGCGCCGCTTTTTTGGGCAGGCGCTGGTCAGTCCGGTTCTGACCGCCCACCCGACGGAAGTGCGCCGCAAGAGCACCATCGACCGCGAGATGGAGATCGCCGCCCTGTTAGACCGGCGCGAACGGGTTCAGCTGACGCCCGAGGAAGCCGAGGCGAGCGACGAACAGTTGCGCCGCGCCGT
>JAQGJF010000857.1 GCA_028290765.1 Tardiphaga sp. | reverse complement strand
GCCACCAGCAGCACCCACAGCGTCCCGCCTATAGCGGCGGCAAGTCCCATCAGCAGCAGTCGCGTCGATGGCGGCCCGATGTCGTAAATCGAGACTGCGGCTGCGAAAATGCCGCCGAAAATCATCTGGCCTTCGAGGCCGAGATTCCAGAAGCCGATGCGGAACGCCAAGCTGGCGCCCAGCCCGACGAGGACCAGCGGCGCGGCCTGAACCAGTACACCGCGCAGGCTTTCGGCTGTGAGGATGCTTGTGAGCTCCGAGGCGAGCGTCACCGGTGAAACGCCAACCGCCGCGAGAACAGCCACCGATATAGCCAGACCGAGGATCAGCGAACCGCCGACGAAAACGGCCTGCTTCCAAGGCGACAGGTTCTGGCGGACGTCGAGCGTGATGCGGCCGAGGTGGCGCGGAGGGGCGACGGATGGCGCGGTCAATTGGCTGGTCGCCTGGCCCGGAAGATCATGCATGATCGACCATAGCACGCCCGATCGCCTGTCGATCAGCCGGCCGCTCGAATTCGGCGACAACGACACCCTTGGTCATGACGCCGATGCGGTCGGACAGGCTGAGAATCTCGTCAAGGTCTTCACTGATCAGCACGATGGCCGCGCCGCGCTCCCGCGCAGCAACCAGACGCTGATGCACCGCCGCGCAGGCCCGCACGTCCAGTCCACGGCTCGGGCTATGCGCGACCACCACCTTGGGCTCACGGCTGAATTCGCGCGCGATGACGAGCTTTTGTTCATTACCCCCGGACAGCAGCGAGGCTTTCTGGCTTACGCTGCGAGTGCCCTGCACGTCGTATTTCCTGACCGCCGCGATGGCTTCCTTGCGCATCGCGGAGCGGTTGACCCAGGCGACATTGCCGTATCGGCCAGAGCGGATATGCGCAATCGCAAAATTGTCGGCGATCGAGAGGCTGCTCGCCAGCGCGTAGGCGTAGCGATCCGCTGGGATCGCCGCCACCGCGGCTTCGCGCCGCTTCGCAGTGCTGGCGCGGGTGATGTCACCGGCGCTGTCGAGCCAGATTTCGCCAGTGTCCGGCTCGATCGCACCGATCAGCGCTTCGGCGAGTTCAGCCTGGCCGTTGCCGCTGACCCCGGCGATGCCGTAGATCTCGCCGGCACGGACGTGGAAGCTGGTGTTGTTCAGCATCACGCGGCCATCGCCGCGCGCGTAACTCAAGGCGCCGACATTGAGCCGCGTCGGTCCACCCGCATGTTTGGTACGGGCGGGCAGCGACACCGTTTGTCCCACCGTCAGTTCGGTCAGTTCTGCTGCGCTTGCCTGGCGCGGGTCGAGTTTGGCGACAGTCTTGCCACCGCGCATGATGGTGACCACGTCGGCGTAGCGCTTCACCTCGTTCAGCTTGTGCGTGACCAGCACGACCGCCGTGCCGGAGCGCGCGAGGCGGCGGACGATCTCAAGCAGGCCTTCGGACTCCGCATCGGTCAGAACCGCGGTCGGTTCGTCTAGAATCAGGATGTTGACGCCGCCGACCAGCACCTTGACGATTTCGACCTGCTGTTGCTCCGCCACCGTCAAGGTGTCGACCCGGCGATCAGGATCGATGTCGAATTTCAGTTCGGCAGCTTGCTTTCGGATCGCGGCGCGGATGGCCTTGATGCCGGATGCGAAATGCGGTTGCCGGTTCGCCAGCAGGATATTTTCGGCAACAGTGAAGGGTTTCACCAGCTTGAAATGCTGGTGCACCATGCCGATGCCGTGCAGGCGGGCATCGGCAGGCCCCTTGAGCGCCGTGGCCACGCCGTTGATGGTGATGGAGCCGGCGTCCGGCGCATAGAGGCCGGCGGCGACATTCATCAGCGATGATTTGCCGGCGCCGTTCTCGCCCAGCAGCGCGTGGACTTCGCCGGCCTGGCTCTCGAAGGATGCTCCATCGAGAGCCAGCGCTCCATCAAACGATTTGCGGATGCCGACAAGTTGCAGCGCCGGTGTCATCGACGGCGAGGCCGCGGCTATTTCTGCGCGATCACGCCGGGCACGTACCAATCCATCTTCCACAAGCCGCCGTCGTCGAGCGACTTGCCGTCGGCGACACGTTCGACACCGCCGGTGTCCTTGATCGGTCCGGTGAAGAGTTTCTTTCCGGCGATGATGGCATCGCGCTCGGCCATGACCTTGTCCATAACGTCCTTGGGAACCGCGGTGCCGCAGCAGGCGATATCGGTGCCACCTTCCTTGATGCCGGGGAAGGCGCCATAGGGGTTGGGCTCCCAGTTTCCGGCGGCGACTTTCTTCAACTCTGGCGACAGGAACTTTTCCCAGGTCCAGACCGACGAACACAATGTCGCCTTCGGCGCGAACTCACGGAAGTCGCGATGGTGGCCGGTGCCATAGATGCCGCGTTCCTGCGCGACGATCTGCGGTGTCGGCGTATCGACGTGCTGGCCGATGACGTCGATGCCCTGGTCGGCCATCGCCGATGCCGCGGCGCGCTCCTTCACCGGGTCGTTCCAGGCGCCGGTGAAGATCACGGTTGTCGTGGCCTTCGGATTCATCTTCAGCGCGCCCATCTCATAGGCGTTGATGGTCCAGTTCACCGGACCGATCGGATGCGCTGCGACGAAGCCGAGCTTGCCGGTCTTCGACATCGCACCGGCGATCATGCCGCAGAGATACTGGCTCTCATAGGTACGGCCGTAGAACGACTCGAGGTTGGCGCCGTTGGTGGTGCCGGATGCGTTGAGGAAAGCCACTTTCGGGTATTTCTGCGAGAGCTCCTTGAAAGTATCCGAATAGCCGAAGGCGGTGCCGATAATGACGTTGTAGCCGCGCTGGATGAAACGTTCGGCCGCCGGCGTGATCTGGCCCGCCACTTCGGGGACGTTTTCAACGAACGGAATCTGCATATCGAGTGCTTTCTCGATCTTCGGGCGCGCCTCGTCGAAAGCTTGCGTCCAGCCGCCATCGGTCTTGTCGGCAAAATACAGGAAGGCAATTTTGGGCGGTGCCGGGAGGGTAAACCCGGCGGCATAGGCGATTGCCGCGCCACCGGTGAGAACAGCCGCGAAAACGGGGATTGCAGTCCATCGCATAACGCAGATTTCCTTGTGCTGTACTAAGTTGACCCAAATTCGGAAGAACCGATCAAAAATCATCGCACCGCTGAGGAAAATAGCACGCCCAATGTTTAGACAGTTCAAACGCAATTTATGAGCAAACCGAAATTCGCTGGGATCACGCTCGGAGCGCCTGACGGCCGCCGATCCAGACTCCCGCAATATTCGGCTTTGATGCGGTGTAGAGGATCTTCTGCAGGATATGTTCGCCGCGATCGAGATCGTCCCAAAGCCGGATAGTACCGCGTTCCGCCATGCTGTCGATCACTATCGCATCGAACTGGCAGCCTGGCGAAAAGTGTCCGACCGGCAGATCGAGCGCGACGCCGCCTCCAGTTGTGGCGAGATAGAATGCGTCGCGGAAGTCGATCCGGGCGCCGGCGCGGCGGCTGCGGTTCGCTATGGCGAGATCGGGATCGACGCCGGACTCCAGCATGCGCGCGGCCATGATCGCGCTGCGCATGCTGTCGAACATCGATCCGCTCGGCCCTCCGGAAATATCCGTTCCAAGCCCGACATGCAGTCCTTTCTCGAGCGCGGCCTGCAGCGGAAATACCGCATTGGCAAAATAGGCATTGGACAGCGGGCAATGTGCGATAGCCGACTTACGGGCATGGATCGTCGCCATGTCCTTGCCGGTGATGAAATTTGCATGTGCCAGGACGCTGCGGCGGCCGAGCAGGCCGAAACGGTCGAGGCTCTCGGTATCGGTCACGCCGTGGCGGGCGATGACATAGCCATGTTCCCAGTCGCTTTCCGAACAATGGGTCTGGACGTGACAGCCGCATTGCTTCGCCAATTCGCCCAGGCCTTGCAGCGTCGCATCGGTACAGGAGGGAATGAAGCGTGGCGTGATGGCCGGCCTCACCTGGGCTTCGCCATTATCGGGATGGCGGCTGACATAACCGATCAGATCCTCCGTCCCGCGAATGGCGGCATCCGGTGAGGCGTCGCGGTAATAATCGGGGCACTGCTCTGCACTGTCCATCGCCACCTTGCCGATCACTGCGCGCTGGCCGCGCTCAAGGCAGGTGTCGGCGAGAATCCGCGTCGCGTCCTGATGAATGGTCGCAAAATACAGCGCCGTGGTGGTGCCGTTGGCGATCAGATCGTCGACCAGCAGACGGTAGGTTTGCCTGGCGAAGGCCGTATCGGCATAGCGGGCCTCGAGCGGAAAGGTGTATTTGTGCAGCCAGACCTCGAGCGGGACGTCGAGCGCGGTGCCGAGTTGCGGATATTGCGGCGCATGCACATGCAGGTCGACGAAGCCGGGCAACAAATATGAGCCTTCCGGCAGGGTCACGAGGGTACCGGCGGCCCGATATGCGCTCTTCTGTTCGGCGTAGCCGTTCTCGCCTGGACGGAGCACGGTGATGATCGCGCCGTCATCGCCGATAACGATCAGCGCATTCTGCAATTGTTCGACGTGGCCACGCTCCGGCATGTGAAAGCCGGCGGCGAGCAACGCCTTGCCGCGCAAATGGTCCATCCGGGATCCTGAACGGGTCGTTGCGGCGCTCACAGGCTGCGGTCGCGCAGCGCAAGCGCCCTGTCGGTTGCATGGACGATGGCGATATCGGGCGGCGACGGCTGACCGGTCATGCCGCCGCGACAGTCGCGCCGTAGGTGATGCCCTTTTCCTTCAGCCAGCGCCGATAGGCGATCGAGGAGGCATCGGCGCGGGTCGGAATTTCCGCACGCGGCTCCAGCGGCAGCAGCGCCGGACGCTGGTTTTCCAGAATGATGCGATCCTGCAGGAAAATCAGCTGCTGGAAATGGATCAGGTCGGTCAGCGGCGAGACGTCGTCGATCAGGAACATCACCGGATGCGCCCGGCAGCGATCCGGATCGAGCGGCTGCACGAACAGGCAGATCACATCCCAGCGGTTCGCGGCATTGGGGCAGGTCTTGTAGAGGATGGTCGCGAACGGGTTGGCAACGCGGTACATGTATTGCGTCATGATGCCGCCGGTTGCCGAAAGTGCCGCCTGCGGCTGGAAGAACTGGCAGTTGGTCGCCCAGACCTCATCGACGTCGCGGCGGATCTCGGTCGTATAATGCAGCACCTCGGTATGCGGCTCGGCGCCGAGGATATCGGTATGGACGAACGGGAAATGCGCCATGTCGAGAAAATTCTCGACGATGCGCAGCCCGGAGGTCTTGACCGAGATCGCGCCGCAGACAATGACGCGGCGATCTGGCTCATCCGCTTCCGGAATCGGCAGCAGGTCGGTCGCGGGGCTTCCGAGCGTGGTCCAGAGATAGCCGTAGCGTTCCCGGGTCGGCAGCGTGTCGTCGCGACCTTCGGCGGTGATGCTGATCGCGCCGGCCGCGTCGCGGCCGATGCGGAGATCGATCCCCAAAAGACGGCTGGCCACGCTTCCCTGCGCGATATCCTGCAGCGCCTCGACGCAGTACCATTGATCGAGCGCGGCCTTTTCCGCGGGTCTGCTCATGCTGCGGTCCTCCTCAAGGGGCCTCACCCGGCTTTGGCATAGATGCGCTTCATCACACCGGCGTGGTCGGCCATCGCGGCTTCGACGTCGAAGGCGCGGAACTCGCCCTTGCGGATGATCTCCTTGCCGTCGATGAAGGAGTAATCCACCCGGAACGGTCCACACATCACCAATGCCGCCAGCGGATCGCGCTGGGTGCCGGACAGGCCGAGCTGGTTCAGCTTCACCGCGATGAAGTCGGCGCTCATGCCCGGCGCAAGATAACCGATATCGTCACGGCCGAGAATGGCGGCGCCGCCGCGCGTCGCCATTTCCAGCGCTTCCCGCGCTGAAAGTGCCTTCGGCGTGCCGCCGAAGCCGCCGCGGCCGCCCGGCTTCTCCGACAGATAATGATGCGGCGCCACCCGCTGCAGCATCATCGCCAGCCGCGCTTCCATGAACATATTGGAGGTGTCGTTGGAGGCCGAGCCGTCGACGCCGAGCCCGACCCGCACGCCGGCATCCAGCATCTCGCGGATCTTGGCGATGCCCTGGCCGCAGCGCATGTTGGCGGATGGGCAATGCGCCACGCCGGTGCCGGTTTCGGCAAAGCGTCTGATCTCTTCGGTGGTGAGGAAGATCGAATGGGCGAACCAGACGTCCGGCCCCAGCCAGCCGACGGATTCGGCGAATTCGGCCGACCGCATTCCATAGATGTCGTGACAATAGGTCTCCTCGAACAGCTCCTCGGCGAGGTGCGAATGCAGATGGACGCCCGCGTGCCGACGCGCCAGCGCCGCGGCTTCGCGCATCAGGTTCGGCGTCACCGA
Source organism: Tardiphaga sp. (assembly GCA_028290765.1). The sequence goes on along the minus strand of JAQGJF010000857.1, from coordinate 2,137 downwards.
GAACGGCGAGCAGGGCGCCAGGACGATCCGGTTCATCGCGTGGCGGGAATTGTCATGATATAGATGGATCAGCCGTTCGGCGTCCCTGAGGATGGCGTGCTCGTTCTCGACGCAGCGGTCCGGCGGCAGTCCGCCCTGGCTTTCGCCGCGCGACATCGCGCCGCGCGCCGCATGAAAGCGCATGCCGATCTGGCGCGCCGCGACGATGGTCGAGTCGAGCGTACAATTGTTCGGCAGGATGTAGAGATGGTCGGAACTGGTGGTACAGCCGGAATGGATCAGCTCGGCCATCGCCACGCTGGCGGAAACCCGGATCGCATCGTCGTCGAGCTCCGCCCAGATCGGATAGAGGGTCTTCAGCCAGACCAGCAATTCGTCGTTCTGCACCATCACCCGGGTCAGGGTCTGGTACATATGATGATGGATGTTGACCATGCCGGGCATGACAATGTGGCCGCCGAGGTCGAGCACCGCATCGGCCTGCCTGGAGCCGAGTTCGGCCGTGGTGCCGACCGCCTCGATGATATTATCGCGGACATAGAGCGCGCCATCCTGCAACTCGCGCCGGGTGTCGTCGAAAGTGGCGAGGTGGTCGATGTTTTTGACCAGCAGCGTTGTCATCAGCGGACGTCCCGGTAATAGGGCTGGCCGAGTGCGGCGGGGGCCGCCATCAGCCGGCGCACCCGATGCCAGGCCAATACCGGCACGATGATCAGCGCGATGGTGCCGAGATAGGGCAGCATCGACAGGATGGGGGCGGCGATCGGCCAGTTGCGCGCCTGGCCGACGAAGCCGAGCGAGGTGATGCAGCCGAACAGCAGCGCCGCCAGCACCGCGTTGATCGGCCGGTAGCCGGCGAAGATCACCAGCGCCACCGCGATCCAGCCGCGGCCGGCGACCACGCCTTCTGACCATGACGGCACGAAGGCCAGCGTGAGGTAGGCCCCGGCACCTGAGGCCAGGGAAGCGCCGGCGGCGACATAGCAGAACCGGAACTTCTGCACCGCAATGCCGGCCGCGTCCGCCGCGGCGGGATTTTCACCGACGGCGCGCAGGTTGAGCCCATGCCGGGTGCGGAACATGATGAAGTGCAGGACCACCGGCAGGATGATGTAGATCAGATAGACCAGAATGTTCTGGGTGAAGACGGCGCGGCCAATCAGCGGAATCTCGCTCAGATAGGGAATTGCCACCGGAGCAAAGGTGGCGGGTGCCGGCATTCCGGAATAGGCCTTGCCGATGGTCGCCGCCAAACCGGTGCCCATCAGCGTCAGCGCCAGACCGCAAAGCACCTGGTTGGCTCTGAGAATGACGGTGGCGCCGGCAAAGATCATCCCGACCAGCAGGCCGACGCCAAGTGCGGCAATGAAGCCGAGTACCGGGCTTGGCATGGCGATGACGGTGGCGATGCCGGTGATGGCGCCCAGCGCCATCAGGCCTTCGACACCCAGATTCACCACGCCCACTCGCTCGGCCAGCACTTCACCGAGCGCCGCCAGCGCCAGCACGCCGCCGGCGAGGATCGAGGTCTGCAGCAATCCGGCGATGATATCCATGCGGGTCTTTCAGGCCACAGCCGGTTCGGTGCGAACGACGCGGTAATGCGCCAGCTCGTCGCCGATCGCCGTGAAAAACAGAATCAGGCCGGTAATGGCCAGCACGGTGGAGGTGTTGAGGCCCTGGGTCTGCAGGATGATCCCGGAATTGAGGATCACCGCCATCAGCGCGGCACCGGCCAGCACGCCGAGTGCGGAGCCGCGCGCCAGGACCGCGACCATGATGCCGAGATAGCCGAAATTGTTGGAGATGCCGCCTTGCAGCCGGTGCACGGTGCCGGCGATTTCCAGCATGCCGGCGACACCTGCGATCGCGCCCGACAGCAGCATCACCGTGATCAGATGCGCCCGGAACGGCATGCCGGCATATTTCGCGGCCTGCGGATTGGAGCCGGCGATGCGGACCTCATAGCCCCAGCGCGTGAAGTTCAACAGGCCGGCGACGATGATGGTCAGCAGGACCGCCAGCGGCAGCCCCCAATGCACCGTGCCCCAGATTTCCGGGACGTCGTGACGAACCCGCGCGGTGGTTCCAAGCGCGTGCCCGCCGGGATCGAGCCACGGGCCTGTCGCGACATAAT
>JAQGJF010000836.1 GCA_028290765.1 Tardiphaga sp. | reverse complement strand
GTCGGTGCCGGTGTAGTATTCGGTGATCACGATGATCAAGCCGGTGACGGCAAGGCCGACGATGCCGCATTCGAACAGCGCCATGCCGGTGTATTTCACGCCCTCCAGCGGACCGAAACCGATCAGCCAGGAAATCACACCGGCAACGCCGAGCAGCGACAGCACGCCGGTGGCGATCAGGCCCTTGTACAGCGCGCCCATGATCGACTGGCTGGCACCGAGCTTGACGAAGAAGGTCCCGATGATCGAGGTGATGATGCAGACGCCGCCGATGGCGAGCGGCAGCGTCATCATATTGACCAGCAGCGGCGAGGTCGCGAAGAAGATCGCGGCCAGAACCATGGTGGCGACCGCGGTCACCGCATAGGTCTCGAACAGGTCGGCGGCCATGCCGGCGCAATCGCCGACGTTGTCGCCGACGTTGTCGGCGATGGTGGCCGGGTTGCGCGGATCGTCTTCCGGAATGCCGGCTTCGACCTTGCCGACCAGATCGCCGCCGACGTCAGCACCCTTGGTGAAGATGCCGCCGCCGAGCCGGGCGAAGATCGAGATCAGCGACGCGCCGAAGCCGAGCGCCACCAGCGCATCGACGACGGTGCGGCTGTTGGCCGGAAGATTCAGGAAATGGGTGAGATAAGCGAAGTAGATGGTGACGCCGAGCAGCGCCAGACCAGCCACCAGCATGCCGGTGATGGCGCCGGCCTTGAAGGCGAGTTCAAGCCCGCCGGCCAGCGACGTGGTCGCGGCCTGGGCGGTGCGCACATTGGCGCGAACCGAGACGTTCATGCCGATGAAGCCCGCGGCACCCGACAGGATCGCGCCGACGGCAAAGCCCGCCGCCACCAGCATGCCGAGGAAGTAAGCGAGCAGCGCGAAGATCACGATCCCGACCAAGCCGATCGTCATGTACTGGCGCTTGAGGTAGGCCTGCGCGCCCTCACGCACCGCCGCAGCGATTTCCTGCATCCGCGGATTGCCTGCATCCGCCTTCATGACCGATGCCGTCGCCCAGATCGCGTAAACGATGGAAAGCGCTCCGCAGAGCACGATCACCCATAATGCTGTCATTGAATTTGCCTCAGATCCTTGTCCTGCCCTACATCCGGTCCCCGCTTTTTTGCGGCCGGCGCATAAAAAGAAGGCCTGCCCTACCCGAAGGGCGGCCTCAAATCGGGCCGGACCATGCCAAAATCGCACTCCCGGCGCAACGCTGCCAAGCGCTCAAATGGTCGATTTCCGCAGGCATTTAGGGCGATTCTGCCCTGGGTCGTTCCAACCCGCTGGCGGGGACGCCGATTGGAAAGGCTGTGCCCTCAGAAGTGGCTGTAGGACAGCCGCTCAAGCCTGATTTCGCCACCCTTGGCGTCAAGAAACCGCGGAGCCGCCGCGCCCGCCGTCACCGTGCCGATCGAGGTCACTGGCATCCCGGCCAGCCGCGCCGCCTGAGCGAAAGCCGCAAAGCGATTCTCCGGAATCGTGCACAGGATTTCGTAATCGTCGCCGCCGGCCACGATAGCTTCGAAGCCGACGAAGCCGCTGGCCTGCAGCACCGCCGCGGCCGGCGACAGCGGAATGCTCCGGGCATCGATCACGGCCGCCACACCCGACGCGGCGCACAGCTTGGCGAGATCGCCGGCCAGACCATCCGAGACATCCATCGCGGCGCTGGCAAAATCGCCGATGACCTTCGCCAGACCTACCCGCGGCTGCGGCACGCGGTAGCGCTGGATCAGCATTTCCCGGCCGGCCACATCCTGGCCGAGAGCCGCCGCAACGGCGCCGCCTTGCAGGATCGCCAATCCAAGCGCCGCGTCGCCGATGGTGCCCGTGACGACGATGCGGTCGCCGGCCCGTGCGCCATGACGTCGTACCATCTTGCCCGGTGGCGTCAGGCCAAAGGCGGTGATGGAAATCATGACGGGCCCCGGCGTCGAAACCGTGTCGCCGCCGAGCAACGCACAGCCAAACAGCCTGGCGTCCTCACCAAGCCCGCGCGCGAACGGCTGCAGCCAGGCATCGCCGGCTTCGCGCAGCGCCAGCGTCATCACAAAACCTTTCGGCGTCGCGCCCTTGGCCGCGAGATCGGAAAGATTCACCCGCAACGCCTTGCGCGCGATGGTGTCCGGCGGATCGTCGGGCAAAAAATGCACGCCTTCGACGATGGCGTCGGTGGTCACCACGAGATCGTCGCCGGAAGCCTTGAGGACCGCCGCGTCGTCGGTGAGGCCGAAGGCGCCTGGATCGGTCGCGACAGGCCGAAAGTAACGCGCGATCAGGGAGTCTTCACCGGAAGCCATTCTAGCAACCCATCCTGACGCTCGATCCGTCATTGCGAACCAACGGGTCGCGCGAATGCGCGCCCGATGATAAACTCCGCCGAAGCAATCCAGAGGCAGCAAGCGAAGAGCTGGATTGCTTCCTCCTTCGCTCTTCGAGCTTCGGCGGACGCTGTCGTCGCAAGAGATCCTCGCAATGACGCGTTTAGCCGCGCGCGAACTCATCGGCGCGAAACTGGCGGGCGATCTGGTCGAGCACCGCGTTGACCATGCCGGTCTCGTCGCCTTCGACGAAGGCGTGGGCGACGTCGACATATTCCGACACCACCACGCGGGCGGGCACGTCCTTGCGGTGTTCGAGTTCATAGGAGCCGGCGCGCAGCACCGCACGGATGATGGCGTCGATCCGCTGCAGCGGCCAGCCTTTTGAGAGCGCCTCGTCGATCAAGGGGTCGAGTTTGGACTGATCGCGCACCACGCCCGACACCACGTCGCGGAAGAACGCCTCCTCGGCCGGCAGATATTGATCGCCCTCGACCTCGTTGCCGAGCCAGTGGCTTTCGAACTCGGCGAAGATGTCGTTGAT
>JAQGJF010000820.1 GCA_028290765.1 Tardiphaga sp. | reverse complement strand
CAGCGCCATCGCCGCATTGACCGTCGAAGCCGCGACCACATCGGACAGGGGCATGCCCATGCACAGGAATTTTGACATGGTCGTTACCTGGTCGAAGGCTGGGCCATCGATGCACAGGGTATGGACGTCCGAGGAGATGGTGTCCGGATAGAAGCCGTTGGCAAGCATCGCCCGCGCGGTCTTGAACGCGAACGAGCCCTTGCCGTGGCCGATGTCGAACAGCACGCCGCGTTCGCGCGCCTCCAGCACCACCCTTTTTACCGTGCCCTGGGCGGTGGCGGCCGAATTGGGAAATGGCCGGAAAGCGTGGGTGAGAACGTCGCCTGGACGCAGCCGGGCGACGACCTCCTCGTAGCTCGGGGGCGGATGGTCGATATGCGCCATCAGCGGCATGCCGACCTGCTCGGCGACCTCTAAGGCGATGTCGAGTGGCACGATGCCCGAGGTGCCCGAGGCGTGGAGCCCGACCCGCACCTTGATGCCGACAATGAGGTCGCGGTTGAGGTCCGCCACCTTGGCGGCGTCGATCGGATTCATCAGCCGCAGCTCCTCGCTCTCGCCGACCATGACCCGATCCGAGAAGCCGTAGATGCCGGCGTGCGAGACATGCAGATAAGCGAGAATGCGGACCTGGCTCGGCTCGATCACGTGCTTGCGAAAGCCGGCGAAGTTGCCCGGGCCGGCGCTGCCGGTATCGACCGCCGTGGTGACGCCGGAGGTACGGCAGAACTCCTCGGCGTCGATGCCGAGCGAGGTGCCGCCCCAATAGACGTGGGTGTGCAGATCGATCAGGCCCGGGGTGACGATATAACCCGACACGTCGCGGACGTCGGTTGCCGGATCGGCCTCGAGCGCGTTGCCGACCATGGCCACCTTGCCGGCGGCAAAGCCGACATCCGTCACGGAGTCGAGCTTCTGGGAGGGGTCGATCACCCGGCCACCGCGCAGGATCAAATCGAAAGGCATCATAATCTCCGAATGTGACAGTGAAGGAAGCAGCGTGGGCACGTCAGTCGCGCAGGATCACGCGCTGGACACGCTTGGTCGTTTGGATCGGGAGTGCTCCGGATGATACACGCGGTCGCCGTCCCTTTGGATCGGCCCGAGTTGGGCACCAATGGTGAGAATGCGGTTCATGCGTCTATCTTCCTGGGAAATGAACATCTCGACGTCCCTCTCGGCCGCGCCGCGGTCCCGAAGCCGGGATCGCACGAACCAGAGACACCCATGTTAGCAAGTTTTGGGCCACCAAGACGAGATGAGATCAGGCGGCTGGCGGCGGTAGCAAGGGTGGAACGAGCGGGGATTCGCATTTGGTGTTGGGTGCAATAGCGAAGTCTATTGCACCGCGGGCGGAATACGCTTCGCTCATCCGCGTTAACCGGGCCTGTGGTGGGCGCGGACCGCCAAGGCGTCGACAGAGTTTGAGCAACGGCCGCTCGACAAGGATGTTGAGCAGCAAGCCGAGCGCCACGACGATGCCGGTTGTGACAATAACCAGCAGCAGGGGCGGAATGGCCGGCATCAGGCCCGCGATAGACGCGCTTGCCAGCGACACTGTCTGCACCTGCGCAAGATAAATCGAATAGGATGCATCCCCCAGCCGCGCCAGCGCACGCTCCGGCCACGACGGACCGATGCGCTTGCGGCTGACAAAGGCCGCCGCCGCAACCAGGCAGGCTGAAGGGAGGCCGGACACGATGACGCGGTTGGCGGGGTCCGTCACCAGCAACGCCGTGATCGCACAGGCTGCGGCAACCTGTATCGGCCAGCCGACCCGGCCATTCACGAACACGCCGCCTGCGATGACGCCGAGAACGAATTCGAGGATCATTGGATCGGCGAAGAACGCGTAATTTCCGAGCGCGGCGGCAACGCCCGGGATTCGTCCGACCATCGCGAGCGCGGAAAAAGTCACCACGATGTTGCGCCAGACATCGCGCGTCAGCGCCATCAGCAGCGCGACGGTAAGATAAAAATACATTTCATATTCGAGCGACCAGCCAACATAGACGACCGGCATTTCACCGTCCGTGAAGGCGATGAACGCCAGCGATTTGAGGGTATGGCGCGGTGTGTGCCAGTCCGGCGTGCCGAACGTGGCGGGAAGCGTCACGGCCAGGATCGTGACGGCGAAGATCACGAAAAAGTACAGCGGCACGATGCGCTCGACGCGGCGGCGCAGGAATTCCGCCGGCGTCAATTGTGCGCCATGGGTCGCATAAAAAATGATGAAGCCCGAAATGACGAAAAAAAGATCGACGCCGCGGCCGCCGTAGGACAGGGCGAAGGAGATCGCGCCCTCGGCAACCTCAAAGCCGTTCGGTGCGACGCCCAAGGCATGAAAGGCGACGACCGAAGCAGCCGCGAAAAACCGGAGAACCTGGATATGGACAAGCATCCAGTCTCATTAGCGTGCGGCGAACGGCGGCCCAAACAAAAAAATGCCGCCATCGCTGCCCAGGCCGCGCGAGGCGCTGTTCCACGATGTGGCGGCGTGCGGCTCAGTCCTCGGCCAAACCTTGCGGGTTGTCGCAGAAGATGCGCTGCCTGAGCTTGGGGTCAAGATCGGCCAGCTGACGGTGCGGTTGCGGCAGGCCCATCGGAAACGGCCAGTCCGAACCGAACACGATGCGGTCGTCGCCGAACACCTGCGCCGCCAGCGTCAGCGCGTGGCCGTCGTGCGCGATACAATCGACACAGAACCGGCGCAGCGCCAGGCTTGGCGCTTCGCGCGACGTATCGATGTCCTGACGCGCGGTGGCGTAGCCGCGCTCCCAGCGTCCGGCGAGCGCTGCCGTGGTGCCACCGGCATGCGCCAGGCACACCTGCAGATCCGGGTAGCGCTTCAGGACATCGGCGAACACCAGATGCGACGCCGCGATCGCGGTTTCAGTGGGATTGCCGAGCAGATTGTGCAGGTAGAACGGGTCGAGCCGCGCGTCGCAGCCTTCCCCCGGATGCAGGAACAGGAAGGCGGAAGCCGCATTCAGTGCCGCCCATAACGGCTCATAGGCTGGAGCTGACAGCATGTGCCCGGGGCCGCCGGCGGCCATCGAGAACCGCCGGTGGTCCGCGGTAATCTTCTCGCGCGCGATGCTGGCTGCCACCGCCGGATGTTCGACCGTGAGATGGAACAGTGGCGACAGCCGCGCCGGATATTGCGCCGCGATAGCTGCGAGTTCGTCGTTCAGCGCGCCCGCCCAGCGTGCCGCCTCGGCGGCAGCGAGCTGCGGCCGATAGGTCGGCGGCGGGGCCGAGATCCAGGCCCGCTCGACGTTGTTCTCGTCCATCCAGGCGATCAGGTCGGCGGGACGGAACAGGCTCT
>JAQGJF010000813.1 GCA_028290765.1 Tardiphaga sp. | reverse complement strand
AGCGCCATGAAGCTGCTGGTCACCGCCGAGTATCCGCCCGAAGACAAGACCTACGCTTTTTCGTTCCGGCTCGGCGTCAAATACCGCTCGCGCAAAGGCGACTTCGATTCCAGCGGATTTTGCGGCCATGTGATCGCCGAGGATGCCGGCAACGAAATTCGCATGGGCTGTGGCGTCGATTGCGACGGCGGCGGCATCGGCGTGGCGCTGTCGAAGGACGACAAGGCCGCGATCCTCCGGCTGGAACGGGTCCGGATCTGGCAGAACAACAAGCCGGACGACGAAGCCGGCGATGAACTGGTTGCCGGCGCCGACGACAAGATTTTCCGGCTCGACCGTGCCGACGCCAGCGAATGCGCCTCGCTGGTCACCGACCGCAAGATACTCGCGGCGCTCCGGCACAAGTGACGTGCGCGCGCCCCGCGTGGGGCTGAGGGCAGCGTAATAGTATCCGCTGAGCGAATGAGCCATATCAACGCCATCGGCCGGGACGGAGCAGAGCCCGGCACGTTGAGAAATTGGCATGGCGCACACGCATCACTCCCACGCTCATGACGATCACGCCGGCCATGCCCATGGACCGGGCGGGCACGTCCATGCGCCCGCGAGTTTCGGCGCCGCCTTCGCCATCGGTATCGGCCTCAATACGGCGTTCGTGATCGCGGAAGGGTTGTTCGGATATGCCAGCAACTCGGTGGCGCTGGTGGCCGACGCCGGGCATAACCTGTCCGATGTGCTCGGCCTGGTGGTGGCCTGGGTGGCCACGGTCCTGTCGAAGCGCGCGCCCTCGGCCCGCTACACCTATGGCCTGCGTGGCTCCTCGATCCTGGCGGCACTGTTCAACGCCGTCTTCCTGCTGGTCGCCGTCGGCGCGATCGCCTGGGAAGCCGTGCAGCGACTGTTTCATCCCGAACCGGTGGCCGGGCTGACGGTGATCGTGGTGGCGGCGGCCGGCATCGTCGTCAACGGCATCACCGCCTGGCTGTTTGCCTCCGGCCGCAAGGGCGATCTCAACATTCGCGGCGCCTATCTGCACATGGCAGCCGATGCCGCGGTGTCGGCCGGCGTGGTGATCGCGGGTGTCGTCATCCTGTTCACCGGCTGGACCTGGCTCGATCCCTTAACCAGCCTTGTCGTCTCAGCCGTGATCGTCTGGGGCACCTGGAGCCTGCTCCGCGACAGCATGGCAATGTCGCTGAACGCCGTGCCGCCAAGTATCGATCCCGGCGCCGTGCGGGTCTATCTCGAAAACTGCGAGGGTGTAGTCGAAGTGCACGATTTGCACATCTGGCCAATGAGCACCACCGAGGTGGCGCTGACCTGTCACATGGTGATCCCGGCCGGCCGACCCGGCGACGCATTTCTGATGCAAATTGCGCATCATCTGGAGAAAAAGTTCGGCATCCAGCATGCCACGTTGCAGGTCGAGACCGAACCGCATTTGCCCTGCGCGCTGGCGCCCGACCATCTGGTTTGATGGAAGGTGACGGACTTCGAACCGTATCCTTTGCCGAGAAGACAAAACTACAGCCCAAAGATTTTTGATCCGGGGAGGATGCCATGAACAGGCGCAACATCTTGTGGACGGCCTTGTCATCGATCGGCGCCGCCCTCGTCACCGCCAGCGCCCATGCCGCGACCGAAGCGCCGCGGGACTCAACGGCCAAGCTGAAGGTGGTGTACCACCTCAGCGATCTCGACAAGGTCTCGTTCGTGCTCGGCAATATCCAGAATCATTTCGACGGCGTCGGCGGCCCCGACAAAGTGACGATCGCGCTGGTGGTGCACGGACCTGCACTGCGCGCCTTTCATCTGGCTTCGACCAACCCCGACATGACGAAGCGCGTCGGGCAGTTCGCCAAGGCCGGCGTCGAACTCGCGGCCTGCGGCAACACCATGAAATCGCAGAACGTCGCGTTGAAGGATCTGCTGCCGGGTTTTGTCAATGCCGACAAAGGCGGCGTGGTCCGGATCGCGGAGCTGCAGTCGCAGGGGTATTTGTATTTAAGGCCGTAGGGCGCGGCGCCGCTTCGTTGTTTACCGTCACCGCCCGCGAAAGCGGGAGCTCGTGGGGTGGAAACTCACCGGTACACATCGAGGCGTTTGTGAACGCGTCCGCAACAGCACAACATTTGCGCATTTCAACCGCCGCGAACCCAACATCCGGCCGTTGCATCCGGCGATTTTCGATAGCACATTTGTAACGCGCAGCTGGCGCCGGCCGGATGGAACGGTTTGGCGCTTGATACGTCATCAGTATCGGGCCTCCCCCTCCTGCGAACGGCAAATTCCATGGCAAATGTTCAGACGAAACCCCCGCCGTCTTCTGCCTCGTCCAAAACTACCGATCACGACGAATTGAGCATCAACACCATCCGCACTCTCACTATCGACGCGGTGCAGAAGGCCAATTCCGGCCATCCGGGCACACCGATGGCGATGGCGCCGGTGGCTTATACGTTGTGGCAGGATTTCTTGCGCTACGATCCCGCCGATCCGCTGTGGCCCAACCGTGACCGTTTTGTGCTGTCGGCGGGGCATGCATCGCTGCTGCTCTATACGTTGCTGCATCTGACCGGCGTCAGACGCCTGAAAGACGGCAAGGTGACAGCGGAGCCGGCCGTCAGCCTCGACGACATAAAAAAATTCCGCCAGATCGACAGCGTCACGCCCGGCCATCCCGAATACGGCATCACCACCGGCATCGAGACCACCACCGGTCCGCTCGGCCAGGGCTGCGGCAACAGCGTCGGCATGGCGATCGCGTCGCGATGGCTCGGCGCGCATTACAACAACTCCAACCTGACGTTGTTCGAGTACGACGGTTACGTGATCTGCAGCGACGGCGACATGTTGGAAGGCGTCGCCAGCGAGGCGGCGTCGCTCGCCGGTCATCAGAAGCTCGACAATCTGTGTTGGATTTACGACAACAACACCATCACCATCGAGGGGCATACCGAACTCGCCTTCAGCGAAGACGTCGAGAAGCGCTTTCTCGGCTACCAGTGGAACGTGCTGCGCGTCGCCGACGCTAAC
>JAQGJF010000780.1 GCA_028290765.1 Tardiphaga sp. | reverse complement strand
CTCGACGCGATGAACTGGGCGCGTTCGCCGGCGAGACGGGCGGCGTCGCGCTCCAGCACCGTCAGACGCGAAATCTGCACCAGATGCTGATCGTACAATTGGCGCACGCCGACCAGTTCCTTGTCGACCAGCGCGATCTCGTTGGTCTTCGCCGCCTCCTGGGCCGTGAGCCCGCCAATCTCTTCCTTCAGCTGCGTGATCCGCTCGCGCAATTGCGACTTCTGCCCGATCCGTCCGGTCATGCGGACCTCGAACAGTTTTGACTCGCTGGCCATCACCGCTTTGATGTCGGGATCGTCGGTGCGCTCGAGCAGCATCGGCGGAAAAGTGATTTTGTCGGCGCCCTGTTGCTCGGCTTCGAGCCGCGCGGCGCGCGCCCACAAGCCATTGAGGTTCTTGGTGACGATCGCGAGGCCGGCCTTGGTGACGGTGTCGTCGAGACGCACCACGATATCGCCGGCCTTGACCAGATCGCCGTCGCGCGCCCGCACCTCGCCGACGACGCCGCCGGTCGGGTGCTGCACCTTCTTCACATTCGAATCGACCACGACCGAACCCGGCGCGATCAACGCGCCCGAAATCTGCGCGGTCGAGGCCCAGCCGCCGAGGCCGCCCGCCAGAATAACGACCACCGCCAGTCCGACGATCAGATGCAGGCGGATCGAATGCATTGGGCGTTTTGCGCCGGGGCCGGTCATGATTTCGCGACTCCGCCGTCCGATACGATCTTGATGGGAGCCGGCGGGGCGACCCGCTGCAGCACCTGGCCCAGCACCGTCTCCTTGGGGCCGAAGGCCTGCATGCGCCCGTCCTTCAGCACCAGCAGCATGTCGACGCCCTCGATGCCGATCGGCCGGTGCGCGACGACGATGACGATGGCGCCGCGCTCGCGTGCCGCGCGAACTGCGCGCGTCAGCGCTTCATCGCCCTCGGTGTCGAGGTTGGAGTTCGGCTCGTCGAGCACGATCAGGAACGGCTCGCCATACAGCGCGCGGGCCAGTGCCACGCGCTGCGCCTGGCCGGCGGAGAGCACATGGCCCTGTTCGCCGATCTGGGTATCGTAGCCGTCGCGCATGTTGACGATCATGTTGTGAACGCCGGCATCCTTGGCGGCCGCGATGATCTCTTCGGAACTGGCATCGAGGTCGAAACGGCTGATGTTCTGCGCGATCGAGCCGGCGAACAGTTCGACGTCCTGCGGCAAATATCCGACGTGACGGCCGAGCACGTCGCTCGACCATTGATCGAGCGCGGCGGCATCGAGGCGAACCTTGCCGCGGATCGGCTTCCAGACCCCGACCAGTGCGCGCAGCAGCGACGATTTGCCGGATCCGCTGGGTCCGATGATTCCCAGCCCATTGCCGGCCTCGAGCGCGAACGTCACTTCCTGGACGACGACCTTCTGATCGCCCGGCGGAACCATGCTGACATTTTCGACCGACAGGCGCTGCGACGGATTCTGCAGCAGCGTCGGCGCGCTTTGCGCCGGCAGTGATTCGAGCAATTTGTTGAGGCGGTGCCAGCTTTGGCGCGCGGCAACAAAGCCCTTCCAGTTGGCGATCGCCAGGTCCACCGGCGCCAGCGCACGCGCGCTCAGGATCGAGCCGGCAATGATGATCCCCGCGGTCGCCTCCTGGTGGATCACCAGATAGGCGCCGACCCCCAGCACCGCCGATTGCAGGGTCATGCGCATGACCTTGGCGGTGGCGCCGAGGCCGCCGGCGACGTCGCTGGTGCGCTGATTGCCCGCCAGATAATTCTGGTTGGCCTCGGTCCAGCGCTGGTTCAGGCGCGTGGCCATTCCCATCGCCACCAGAACCTCGGCATTGCGCCGGCTGGCGGCGGCGAGATCGTTGCGCCGCGCCGCCAGGCTGATGGCCTCGCGCGCCGGCTTGCGGGTCAGGATCTCGGTCAGGATGGTGAGGATGATCAGGATGATCGCGCCGACCAAAGCGGTGAGACCGAGCACGACGTGGAAGGCGAAACAGATCGCCAGATAGAGCGGCAGCCATGGCAGGTCGAAAAGCGCGCTCGGCCCTGCGCCGGAGAGAAACTACCTGATATTGTCGAGGTCGCGCAGCGGCTGCAGGCCATCATTGTGGCCGCCGGCGATCAATGGCAGCCGAACCACGGTGTCGAACACCCGGCCGCTGAGGGCTTCGTCGAGCGAGGACCCGATCCGCACCAGGATGCGTCCCCGGATCAGGTCGAGGATACCCTGGGCAACATACAACCCTCCGGCGAGGATGATCAGGCCGACCAGCGTCGGCACGCTGCGGCTCGGCAGCACGCGATCATAGACTTCGAGCATGAAAAACGAGCCGGTCAGATACAAAAGGTTGATCATGCAGCTCATGGCGCCGACGCCGAGGAAAGCGCCGCGGCAGGCCCGCAACGCATCGCCGAGTTCGGATCGGGGCGGAGTATGGGACGCCCGTGGCTGGCCGCGCTGCATCGTTAAATCCCCAGGCGACCCGACAGGCGCGGACCTTTATGAAATCTCGAAAAGCATTATGCCATTGGCGGAATGATTTGGGCAGATGGTCAATCTGGCAAAGTTAATGGCGCGGTCGCAAGCGATTCCTTTCCGCACCCCCGGAGCAGGCCCGGGGAGACGCCGTTTTGCGGCCCAAATCGCCATTCGGGCCGATTTTTCCAGGTCTCGTTTCGGTCGCCGCGTGAGGAGGCGTCGGATTTGCAAATTAGGCCTACCGCCGCCCGTCATCCGGTGAACCTGAACGGCGTGGACCGTGTCCAACGCTCAGGGGAGTTCCGCGAATGCCGTGCCAACCGCTGCGCCATTTTTCCGAATGTGGGCCGCCTCGACGTTCCCCCGGACATTCATTAACATCCGTCCATATCGGCTGGATCGGTGCCTTCTTGAGGACCTGGAATGCACTTCGCTAAAGCGTTGGCCGCTCACAAGCAGGGCAAATTCTCCGAGGCCGAGGCGCTCTATTCGGAGATATTGAAAGCCAACCCGGCTGACTTCAATTCGATGCATCTGCTCGGCGTCATCGCGCTGCAGACCGAAAGAACCGGGCAGGGCGTCGAACTGATCCGGAAGGCTATCCGGATCAACGAAAATGTCGCCGACGCGCACAGCCATCTGGGCAATGGCTTGCGCAGGATGAATCTCCCCGAAGAGGCGTTGGCCAGCTACGACAAGGCGATCGCGCTGAAGCCGGACCACGCCGATGCTTTCAATAACCGCGGGATGGTGCTGTGCGACCTGAGGCGCCTGGAACAGGCGCTGGCAAGCTTCGAACGCGCGATCGCGCTAAAACCCGATTACGCGGAAGCCCACGCCAACATGGGCAACGCGCTGCGGCTGCTGCGCCGCGCCGAGGAGGCGGTCGCCAGTTACGACAAGGTCATCGCGCTGCAGCCCGGCCATGCCGAAGTTCACAACAGCCGTGGAGCGGCGTTGATGGAACTGAAGCGCTTCGAGGACGCGCTGGCAAGCTTCGAGACGGCAACCGGGCTGAACCCTCGCTTGGCGGCGGGGCATAACAACCATGGCATCGCCTTGTTCGAGCTCCATCGCCCCGAGCAGGCGATCGCAAGCTACGACAAGGCGATCGCGTCAAGGCCGGATCAGGCCGAGGCCCATAACAATCGCGGCAATGCCTTGCGGGCGCTGAAACGACTCGAGGAAGCGCTCGAGGACTACGACAAGGCGATTGCGCTGCGACCCGGCTACTTTGAAGCCCATTATCACCGCGGCAATACGCTGTGGGAGTTGGGGCGTCCGGAGGCCGCGCTGGCGAGCTATGACGCCGCCATCGCGTTGAAACCGGATCATGCCGGCGCTTACAACAACCGCGGCATTGCCTTGTGGGCTCTCAAGCGGCTGGCGGAAGCGTTGCAAAGCTATGACATGTCGATCGCGCGCAAGCCCGATCATGAGGAAGCCTACAATAATCGCGGCACCACCTTGCTGGAGCTGAATCGCCCCAAGGAGGCGCTGGCAAGCCTGCAGAAGGCGATTGAACTCCGTCCGGGCTACCCCGACGCGGTCCGCAATCACGCTACCGCGCTGAGCGTGCTGCGCCGTTTCGACGAATCCTACGAAACCTATGACAAATTGTTTCGCGAGGCGCCGACCCTGACCGGGGTCGAAGGCCAGCGTCTGAACGCGAAGCTGCAATTGTGCGACTGGCGGGACATCGACAGCGAAAGCGCGCATCTGGTCCAGTCGATCAGAAGCGGTATCCCGGCGACGCAGCCGTTCTATCTGCTGACCGTTCCATCCTCCCCCGGCGACCAGCTGCAATGCAGCCGGTTATGGACCAAAACGCATTACCCGTTGTCCGAACCGCCGGTTTGGCGCGGTGAAAAATACCAGCACGATCGGATTCGCGTGGCCTATGTCTCCGCCGATTTCCGGCATCATCCGATGGCCTATCTGGCGGCGGGAATGTTCGAGAGCCACGACCGGTCCCGCTTCGAGGTGACGGCGATATCGCTGTCGCCCGATGACGGCTCCGAAATACGGCAGCGGCTGCAGGCATCGTTCGAGCACTTCATCGAAGCCGGCTCCCAAGGCGATAACCAGGTCGCCGAACTCGTCAGGGAACTAGAGATCGACATTCTGGTCGACCTGATGGGGTTCACCACCTACGCCCGGACCGCGATCTTCGCGCAGCGGCCGGCGCCGGTCCAGGTCAGCTATCTCGGCTATCCGGGAACGATGGGCGCGCCCTATATCGATTATCTGATCGCCGACCGGATCGTCATTCCGGACTATCAGCGCCAGCATTATTCGGAGAACGTGGTGTTTCTGCCGGACAGCTATTTCGTCAACGATTCCCGGCGCGCCATCGCGGAAACGCCATTCTCGCGGGAGCAACTGGGCCTTCCGCCGACCGGCTTCGTGTTCTGCTGTTTCAACACCACCCCGAAGATCGCGCCCGAGATGTTCGATGGCTGGATGCGTATCCTCAAGCAGGTTCAGGGCAGCGTGCTCTGGCTGCTGGAAAGCAACCCGAAGGCGACGGAGAACCTGAAGAACGAGGCGGCAGCGCGCGGCATCGATCCCGGCCGACTGGTGTTTGCCCCGCGCATGGCGCCGGCCGATCATCTGGCGCGGCACCGCGCCGCCGATCTCTGCCTCGACACGCTGCCCTACAATGCCCACACCACGGCCTGCGACGCGCTGTGGGCCGGCACGCCGATCGTGACCTGTCTGGGCGAGACGTTCGTCGGCCGCGTTGCCACCAGTCTCTTATACGCGATCAAGCTGCCGGAGTTGGTGCGCACCACGCTGCAGGGCTATGAGCGGCTGGCCATCGAGCTGGCGAAGCAGCCGGTGAAACTGGCCGGCATCAAACGGAGACTCGCCGCCAACCGCGATACCGCGCCGCTGTTCGATACCGCGCGGTTCACCGGGCATATCGAAGCGGCGTTCACCGAGATGGTGGCGCGCCATCGCGCGGGAGCGGCGCCGAGCGATCTTGTGGTGCCGCAATGACGGTTGTTGCCATCATCTTTAGTGCGGAACGATGAAGTCGCTGGCGTGCAGGTTGGCGACATTGACGTTCTTGAGCAGGATCGAGCTCTGGGACAAGTCATCCAGCTTGATCAGCGTATCGTTGGCGTTCGACAGCGACGCCTGAGCATGGCTGCTGAGCCACATATCGAACGTTCCGGGGTTCCCCCCGCCGAAGGCCGTCGGATCGAAGTCGAACTCGATATGGTCCCGCCCGGGCGTGAGGTCGGCAATGGTGTCGTGACCGAAGCCCTGCTTGAACACGAAGGTGTCGTTGCCGCCAAGGCCGAAGAAGGTGTTGTCGTTGGCGTCGCCGGTCAGCGTGTCATTGAACTGAGATCCGGTGAGGTTCTGGATATTCGTCAGAGTGTCGGTACCGGCGCCGATGGTAATTTGTGCTCCCGCGGCATTCAGATTGACGGTCACGCCGGCGGTGGCGTGCTCATAGCTCGCAGTGTTGTTTCCAGCGCCGCCGTTGAGCGTATCGTTGCCGGGACCGCCTTCAAGCATGTTGTTGTTGCCGTCGCCGGTCAGGATATCGTCAAATGCCGAGCCGCGCAGATTTTCGATGCTGCTATAGGTATCGCCGGCAGCCTCGCCGGTGTTGCTTCCCGGCGAGAGCAGACTGACGGTGACGCCAGTCTGTCCGCTGACTGCCGCAGCGTGTTCGTAGCTGGCGGTATCCGTGCCGCCGCCGCCGCTCAGCGCGTCCGCGCCAGCACCGCCCTCGAGCACGTTGTTGTTGCCGTCGCCGGTCAGCGTGTCGTTGGAAGCTGTGCCGCGCAGGTTCTCGATCGAAATGTAGATGTCGCCGTTAGCCGCGCCGCCAGTACCCACTCCCGTCAGAAGGTTGGCGGTAACTCCCGATTGCGCGTGGGAATAATCCACGGTGTCATTGCCGGGGTCTTGCGAACCGAAGGAACCGGGCATCCCGTTGAAGACGTCGGCATGAACGCCGCCGAAAAAGACGTCCGTCCCGTCGCTGAAATTGCCGTCGGAGGCGGTCCCGCCGTCGCTGCCGACCACACTATAGGTTGCGGCATTGAAGATCGCATCGAGATTCGAGGTGTGACTATGGTCGGCGGCGTATAGCCCGATGGCGTTGAAAAATGGCGTAACGCTAATGCTCCAGCCGTTGGTGTTGACCAGCACGTGGTCCTGTGTGGTCTGGGTCGGATCGGTCGTGTCGAGAATGTCGATCTCGGTGATCGTGCCGCCGGTCGGCAAATGACTCGTCGGATCGAGATCAAAGCCGGTCCCGATCAGCTCAAAAGTGATGCCTTTGGTCGTATCGACCGCGAAAATGTGGGTGTTGTCATTCGCGGTTTGATGCGCATTGCTCGCTGCGAGATCGTCATACAGCGTACCGAAGTCGTAGCCGTTGGGTGTCTGAACTGTGACCGCGACCTCGCCGGTGAAGATGAAGTCGCTTGCCGAGAAACTGCCGGGCGCCACGCCCAGCACGGTGATGGTATTGTCTGTGCCGAACCCGGTGAGGCGGGTGTCGGGGCCACCGGCACCGGCCGTAAAGCTGTTGTTGCTGGGATCGAAGGTGCCCGCAATAATGCCCAGGTTCCCGATTCCGTTAATTCCCGCGAGCCGCAAGTCGATCCGGTCGCCCTCGGAGCGGTTGAAATCAGTGATCCGGTCGTTGCCGCCGCCAGACTCGTAGACGAAAATATCCGAGCCGGTCCCGCCGGTCAGGAAGTCGTTGCCGCCATGGCCGTCGAGCACGTCGTTGCCGCCTTGACCTTCGAGGGTGTTATTGAGGTCATTGCCGGTGATAATGTCGTTGAACTCGGAGCCGCGCACGCGCGACACGCCGCTCACGATGTCGTCGACGCCGGTCGACGCACCGACAGCCG
>JAQGJF010000768.1 GCA_028290765.1 Tardiphaga sp. | reverse complement strand
GAAGTAGAAATTGAGGAAGCGCCAGCCTTTTCCCTCCTGTCTCGCGAGCACGAAGGCGCAGGGCGCCGCCGTCAGGCACACCATCACGATCGTCAGTCCCGCGACCTCCGCGCTGTGCAGCAGGCTCGATCCCAGCGAGGCGTTGCGCCAGGCCGAAGCAAAATTCTGCCATTGCAGCTGCGCCGGAAGCCCCAAGGGGTTGAGGTTGATTTCAGCGGTGGTCTTGAACGCATTGAGGACGGCGAGCGCCATCGGCAGCAGCGAGCCGAAGCACGCCACGCCGATCAGCGTCAGGGCGACCGCCCTGCCCCAGCGTGTTTCGGTCACGACAACGCGCCTTCCCGGATCTGCAGCCGGATATAGACCGCGGTCGCACAGAGTCCGAACAGGCTCATCACGCAGGACACCGCCGCGGCCTGTCCGATATCGCCCTCGAAGAAGGCGTGGCGATAGGCCAGCGTCGCCAGCACTTCGCTGCCATAGGCCGGCCCGCCCCGCGTGACGATATAGATGAATTCGAACACCTGGAACGACCAGATCACCGTCAGGATCAGCATCAAGGAGAGCGTCGGCCGGATGCCGGGCAACAGCACATAGCGCATCAGCGTGAAGAAGCCGGCGCCGTCCAAACGCGCCGCTTCGATCTGATCGATGCTGATCTGCCGCATCGCGGCCAGGAACACCACCGCGAGAAATCCCCACCAGTGCCAGATATCGACTCCGGCAACAGCAAACAGCGAGCGGTCCGGATCGGCCAACGGATCAGCGATCGCAAAGCCGTGCTCGTTGAGCCAGGCGATCACGCCGGTGACGGGGCTGAAGATCATGCCCTGAAAAATCCGGCCGATCACCGCCACCGCGAGGATGCGCGGCACGAAGATGATGCATTGCACGACCAGCCGGCCGGCCGGCGCCATCAGCAGCGCCGCCGCCATGACCAACGCCATGATCACGGGCACCGTCAGGAAGATCAGCGTCCAGACGAGGTTATTGGTCAGCGACGACCAGAACACCGGATCGTCGAACATGCGCTGGAAGTTCGTCAGGCCCGCCCACACCGGAATGCCGGCGCCGTCCCAGATCACGAACGCCGCCGCGAAGGTCAGCAGCGCCGGGATCAGGATGATGCAGACATTGATCAGAATGGCAGGAAGCGCGAACAGCCACATCGTCCATCTCAGCTGGTGCGCGGCGGCAGCGGCGGAACCTTGCCTTCCTTCAATTCCTGCGCGAACAGCGTGTCGATGCGGCCGAGATAGGCCTCCGGGGTGGCGCGGTTGAGCCAGACCTGCTCGATGCCTTCGATCAAATAGGAGTTGGTCGCGCCGGGCCAGAAGGTCCAGGTCGTGAAGCCGTATTGGCCTTTGCCGAAGGCGTCGTGCATGTCCGAGATGGTCTTTTCGAACAGCGGATAGGAAACGCCCTTAAGCATGTCGGGCGGCAGGTCCTTGACCGGCAGCGCCCATTTGCCCGGCCAGTCGCGATTCATGTCCTGATAGAACTGCTTTGTCAGCATGAAGTCGAACACCGCGGCGGCGCCTTCGGGGTTCTGGGAATTCTTGGCGATCGAGAGCGTCGCGCCGCAGGCCAGATGCAGCAGCGGACGGGTCACCGCGGCGCTCAGGCCCGGGATCGGCGCCACATCCATCACCGTATCCGGCTTCGACATGCCGTAGGATTTGGTGCCGAACGACCAGGTGCCGCTCAACGCCATCGCGGCCTTGCCGTTGACCACCTGCAGAAAACTCTGCTCGATGGTGAGCGAGAAGTAGTTCTTGCCGAAATAGCCCTTGTTGTACCATGCCTTCGACAGCTCGACGGCTTCCACAAACGGCGGCGCCGTCCACGGCAATTCGCCGCTCAGCGCCTTGCGCACATTGTCCGGCCCGGCGACGTTGTTGAGGAACACCGTCATCAGCCACTCGTTGACGCCCTTCCAGTCGGCGTTGCCGGCGCCGAACGGAACGATGCCCTTGGCCAATGCGGCGTCCGCGACCTGTTCGAATTCCGCCCGGTTGGTCGGCAGCTTCCAGCCGTTCTGGCTGAACACATCCTTGTTGTAGAACAGGTGCATCGACTCGTAGTCGCGTGGCAGCGCGTAGAGCTTGCCGCCATAGACGCCGGTGTTGAGCAAGGACGGCAGAAAACGCTCTTTCCACTTGTAGGTCGCGGCGAAGTCGTCGAGCGGCAGCACCTGGCCGGCATTGGCGATGGCGGTGAGATAGGCCGGACCGGCGGTCTGGACGATGTCGGGCCCGTTGCCGGCGACCAGCGCGACTTTGAGAAGATTGTTCACCGCGGCGCCCTTGACCTCGAGCTGCAGCAGATACTTGTCCTGCGAGGCATTGAAGGCCTCGACCAGATCGCGGCGCAGCGCCGCCTGCCCGTCGGAATTCGCCTGCCCGAACCAGAAAGTCACGACCTTGCGGCCGTCCTGCGCGACTGCCGGCGTTCTCGGCAATGCGGCAGCGATCGTTGCTGCGGGAATGGCGGCAATCACCTGACGGCGGGACAAAGACATGGCTGGCGTTTCCCTGGTTGAAAGCGCGGATCGGATGATCATTGATCTTGCTTAGTAATACGTATAACTTCAAAGGATGCGGATCGTCAATATG
>JAQGJF010000745.1 GCA_028290765.1 Tardiphaga sp. | reverse complement strand
ATTCTCGTGTTGGCGCATGTCCTTGTCGGCGAACCGGATCCACTTCGCCGGGACATGCGCTGGGCGAGCGTGAAGCAGCTGATCAGTCAGTGCGGACTGAAAACCGTTTCGCCGCCTCGCTCCACTTCTTGTATTCGGCCGCAATCAACGCGGCCAGCTCCTCGCTGGTGCCCGGCCTGGCTTCGGCGCCGATCGAGGCGAGTGTCTTTTGAAGTTCCGGGTCGGCCAGTCCTTTGTTGATGGCATCGATAAGTTTGCCGGTGACATGCGAAGGTGTGTTGGCAGGCACAACCGCGGCGGACCAGTTTCGATTTACAAGGTTGGGGAAGCCGGCCTCTACCGTCGTGGGGATATCCGGAAATTGCGGTAGACGCTTGTCGTTCATGACCGCAATCCCTTTAAGCTGTTTTTCGCGTATGAGATTCAGTGAAGCGCCAAGGTCGGTAAATGCAATTTGCACCTGACCGCTGATAATGGCCTGGCTCATTTCCGGGCCGTTGTGGTAGGGGACATGAACCATGTCAATGGCAGCCTCCGATTTCAGCATCTCCCCAATCAAATGGGACGAGTGTCCAAAACCTGCCGATCCGAAAGCCAGTTTTCCGGGATTTGCGCGGGCGTAGTCGATCAGCTCCTTGATGGTGTTGGCGGGAAAATCGGGCCGTGCCACAAGTACGGTGTCTATCACCGATGTCTGCACGAGAGGTACAAACGATGTCACGGGATCATAGCCAGGTGTTTTCATAACAGCCGGAACGATGGCGAAAGTCGCGAGATTTCCCATCAAGATCGTATACCCGTCCGGCTCCGCTCCTGCGACCATTCTCGCGCCGATCGCGCTTCCCGCGCCGGGACGGTTCTCGATGATAACTGACTGCTTGAGAAGAGCCTGCATGCGTGGCGCGAGCACGCGTGCGACGACGTCCGCGGTTCCTCCGGGCGCATAGGGTACGACGATCCTTATCGTCCTGCTCGGAAACTCCTCGCATTGACCAATCGTCAGGCCGATCATCGTGGCAATGACGGCGGCAGCAAATCCGCACAGTTTTCCTGACGTCGATGTATTCACGCGTTGAATAGACACTATCTATCTCCTTGGGTTCGGACGAGCCGGCTCCTTCTTATTGAGGACGCTCGGTGCGACCAGGTAGTTGGGTTCGACCCGCTTTCGGCGGCAAAAACGCCGAGTTTTTCCGTGTTTTTTGACGAATGACAGGCGTTTCACGCGCCTGCGCTTTGCTTTCGTCTCCTATCTCGCGCCAATGCGGACGGCAAGGGGCGGACGTTCGCTGGACGACAGCGACACGCCGCGCGTCACAGCCTTGGTACGTATCCGAACCGCCTCGCGATCTGTGAGTCAGGCTTTGCTAGCGCCGCCTTCAATGCGCGAAAGAGCAATCCTGTGAGCGCCAGCGTCGTTTATCGGCGGTCGATCGTGGATCCAATGCTGCGTCAGGCAGGATGCTCACGACGGCTGACGCTCCCGTATGCGAGAGAACTTCCGGCATAAGGCGTCAGATCTTTTTCGCGGTCTCCGCGAGCAGCTTGCGGAACCAGCTGCTGCAGGGATCCGCGTGCATGCGCTCATGCCAAAACACACGGTTCTGCATCGGCGGAAGCCGAATGGGTGGCTCGAAAGCCTTGAGGCCATAGGGTGTCAGCACGGTCGTCGCGAATCTCCTGGACAGGGTGGCGATCAGATCCGAATTGGCGACAATCTCCGCAACCGTAAGGAAGTTCTGTACCCGGAATTTCACATTCGGCCGATGGCCCTTTTGTGCGAGGCACTCCTGCAAAAGCAATTCGGTCGTCGTTCTGCCTCGAACGTCGAACTGAACGTGGTCGAGTTTGACGTATTTTTCATAGGTCAGATTGCCGTCCTGCAACTCGGGATGTCCGGCCCGAGCTATGCAGACCACCTTGTCGGTGAAGAGCAGGCGAGAGCGCAATGTCGGCGTGGGCGGTACGGTCCAGCCCACGAGGAAGTCGATCACGCCCTTTTCCAGGGCGCTGGTATCGTTAAAGCGATCGGGTGGCCGTACTTCGACCTGGATTCCAGGTGCTTGCGCCGCGATCGCGGCCATGACCTTGGCGAGAAGCGTGCTCTCCAGGTATCCCGTCGCCACCAATTTGAAGGTGAATTTGCTCGAGCTGGGATCGAATGATTGCACCGGCGACGAAATCCGCTCCATCGTCGCCAGAATCAGGCGAACCTCATTGTCGAGTACCAGGGCCCGCGGCGTCGGGACCATGTGGCCGCCCGACCAGACCAGGAGCGAGTCGTTGAAATAAGTACGCAGTTTCGCCAGCATGCGGCTCATCATGGGCTGCTTCACGCCGAGCTTGAACGCCGCGCGCGACACGCTTCGTTCCTCCATAATGGTGCAGAAACTGCGAAGAGTGAGAAGATCGATGTCCGGCCTGTCCATACTTGAATAACTTTCAATGCGAGCCGAGCGCTTCCAACAATTGGCGGCGTCTCTATTCGAGTGCGGCGCACAATTGGCGTTGCCCGATCGAGCCGAAATCTATCTCGAAAGAGGGGCGCCTCAAATATTCATTGTGCTGAACAGTGATCGTTGGTCTGCCGGACCGGCGGACCCGGCTCGAGAGCATGAACGATGATGAGCCTATCGGACATCGCCATTCCGCGGGAAAAGGTGGTGCCGGAGATCGCCGACGCCGGTCTGCCGGGTCGTCGATCGCAGATGTTGACGCGATTTGGCCGCGAATTGCCTTCTCGCTTGCCGGGCCCCTGGGGACACGGGACGCGTGCGGTGAAGACCAAGTGGACCCCTCCGGATCGCCGTCGCGTATTCACTGAGCGAATAGACTGTATGCAAAGTGGTCCCTGGACGCCGCGTGCCGGCAGACCGTCGCGCGATCATGAAGCTCGTACGGAATGCGATCGACGCGCGGCGCAATGATATTCGCTTGATCGCGCTTATGGCCGATGCCACACATCACGCAGTCGAAATTCGGCCTGCAGGCGGTGTCGACTTCGCCTTAACTGCCGCGTGAAAACGAGAGCACGCGCGACGAACTGCTACTCGCTGCCGGTGAGCCGGACACAAAAAGAAATCCGGGAGGATTCAGATGTTCAACAGGAGTTCGGCGACGTTGGCATCTGCGTTGCTGTTCGCGGTCATTTTCCATGCCGACGCCGAAGCGCAGGAGAAGATTGCCGTACGTGTGGCCTATGTGCCGGCCGTCCCCGGGTTGGCTGCATGGGTCGCGAAGGAGAGGGGCTTCTTTGCCGACCAAGGCCTCGATGTGTCGTTCATTCCAATACAGAACGTATCCTTGATGCCGGGCACCGTTGGCAAACAAGTCGATATCGGCATGGTCACGGCTCCTGACGTGATCAAGGCGTCGGCGGGCGGCTTAAACGTCACCGCCGTTTCGGGTGGGCATTTTGAAGTCGAAGGAAGCACGACTAACATCCTGGTCGCGCGCAAGGGCTCCGGTGTCAAAAGCATCAAGGACATTGCCGGCAAGACGGTCGGCACGCCGACGGTCGGAGCCATTCTGCATGTCGCGCTGCTGTACTGGATGAAAAAGGAAGGCGTCAACCTCAACTCGATCCGAGCTGTCGAGGTTCCTTTCCCTAACATGCCCGATCAGATGGCCGCGGGCCGTATTGATGTCGCCGTCGCAGCACAACCGTTTGCCGACCGAATGATAGCAGAGGGCAATCTGGCGCTCGGCAACCAACTGCTTGAAGTCGCAAGCCCGGTTCTGGCAACGCTATGGATTGCCGACCGCACCTGGGCCGAACAGAACAAGCTTGTTATCGCCAAATGGACCGCGGCGATGCGACAGGCAAAAGACTTCATTGTCACTAATCCGGGGGTGGCGCGCGAAGTCCTCGCCCAATACAGCAAGCTCCCGGTCGCCGTGGTCCAGACCCTGGCGCTTCCGCATTTCGAGACCACTTTGCAGGCAAAGGACCTCGACGTCTGGATCAAGGTGCTGGCCGACCTGAATCAACTTCGAAACCCCGTCGAGGCTTCGAAGCTCTTGGCGACGGCGCGGTAGCGGCGTGTCCATGTCCATATTTGAACTTCGGGACATTTCTCTGTCGTATCAGCTGCGTGGCGGAGAGCGGCAAATCTTGCGTGATGTGAGTTTTAAGGCGTCCGACGGCGAGATCCTGACGTTTTGCGGGGCGTCGGGGACCGGCAAGACGTCGTTGCTGCGGATTTTGGCCGGGTTGACCAAGCCGACCGGGGGCTTTGCCAGTTTTCGAGGTGTTCCCATCGCGGGGCCGGCCGAAGGCGTTGCGATCGTCTTCCAAGACTACTCGAATGCGTTGCTGCAATGGAGGACGGTTGCACGAAACGTGGCGCTTGGCATCGAGCGGACGGTGAAGAAAGCAGAGCTTAAGGAGCGTGTGATGGGGGCGCTGCGG
>JAQGJF010000319.1 GCA_028290765.1 Tardiphaga sp. | reverse complement strand
CCACCAGCCGGGTGTTCGGCGTGGCGGCGGGCGCTGATTACCTCGTGTCGCCGCGCACCATCGCCGGCTTCGCGCTGGCCGGCGGCGGCACCAATTTCAGCGTCGCCTATTATACTGGCACGGGACACTCCGACCTGTTCCAGGCCGGCGCCTTCGTGCGGCACACCGTCGGACCGCTGTATATTTCCGCCGCGCTGGTCTACGGATGGCAGGATGTTACGACAGACCGGACCGTCACCATCGCCGGCGTCGATCAGTTGCGCGCGCATTTCAACGCTAATACGTTCTCCGGACGCGTGGAGGGCGGTTATGGGTTCGTGACGCCGTGGATCGGCGGTATCGGCATTACGCCTTACGCCGCGGGAATTCACGACGCTCGATTTGCCGGCCTATGCGGAAAACCGCCACGACGAGCGTCAGGATACTTCTCAGCCATCCGGTCAATATGCGCTCGGCCCCGGCCATTTTCCACCCCCGAAGTCCATCACAATCAAACTGACCCTACCCGCAGCTTGACCATCCGCACGTATCAAAGGCGTATTGGGCTTATTTCACCAAGGGCGAAGAGGATCTGATCATGGCGAAAGACGATGGCGAGCACTGGTTCTCCAGGATTGCAACGGAGACGGCGAACGGTAGCGGCCGGCTTATAGCCGCTGCTTTCGTCGCCGGCTGGCTCATAACGGGCCCGCTGTTTCACTTCTCCGACACTTGGCAGCTCGTGATGAACACCATCAGCAGTATCGTGACTTTCCTAATGGTGTTCTTGATTCAGAACGCTCAGAACAGGGAAAGCCTTGCCCTCCAACTCAAGCTAGACGAATTGATCCGCGTCACTGAGGCAAGGAACAAGCTGATGGGGATCGAGCAATTGTCGGAGGCTGAGCTAAAGACCCAGCGCGAAGAAATGGGCACGCGAACTTGAGAACCAGAGAGGCGAAGGCGCCTCCCATCATCCGCGATTGGGTAATTCCATCGCTGCGGTGTGCTTCGCTCGGCCTCTGCCTTCCAGATCCTCAAGTCGGCCTTCGATCGTTCGGATAGCGCCAATGATCTCGGCCAGCGCTTGGGCGGTTTCTGGTGACAACTCGCCTCGATTTCGAATCGCAGCGATCGTCTTTTCGGCTCGCTTTAGCTGGCTACCCGCCATTCCATCGCCCTCCCGCGCTCACGGTCAAAGCCGAAGGCGCTATAAGGTTCCCGGCGCCCCGCGAAGCGCATGACTAAATACTGTCAGGTCAAATCGACGCTCACGGCTTTAGTTTTCCCTGACCTCCGGTCGGTCCCCGTTTCAAACGTCACTGCGTTGCCCTTGATGATTTTATCGCCGTCCCTCAATGCCGAGATGTGAAAGAAAACGTCGTCGCCGCCGTCGTCGGGTTGGATGAAACCGAAACCCTTCTCATCATTAAACATCTTTATTTTGCCTGTCGGCATGTGGTGCCCTTAATGGTTGTTCTCCGCCGCGAATTTTAAGCCGGCGTCCGGCGTTCTTGCCCAGTGCTTCATGGACCTGGCGCTGTGGTCCGGCGGTTTCATTTCACGACGCGCAGGCCGTACCCTTGCGCCAGACGTTCCCGGGCAGCTTTGACATCGGGTTGATTCAGGATCTGATTCAGCCGCTTCATGGAGGCATCAGGGTCGTTGGCGGCCAGTCGCGATAGCGCGCGAGCTCGGCCGTCGCGTCGAGCAGGGCATTGGCGATGATCTCGATATCCCGCATCGCCGTTTCGGCTGTCTTACTCCACTACGTGCAGCTGGCCGTAGCCCTTCGCCAGGCGTTCAACGGCGGCCGAAACGTCGGCGCGGTCCATCGCCCGGAAGATATCGTCGATCGCGGCGGCGGGGTTCGGCGGGCGGCAGGGCTGGATATGTTCGGCAAGGATCGTCTCGATCTCGACGAATACCTGGATCAGGATGTCGACGTCTCTCATAGGTCCTCCCGGATGCCTTTGAAAAACGGATGCCGCAATTTGCCCTCGGCGGATTTGGCACGATACTCGATCTCGGCCAGCAACGACGGCTGGACCCAGATGGCGCGGTGCGCAAACTTTTTGGCGTAGGGCTGGGTCTTGCGGATCAGCGGCGTCTGGCGTTGTTGGAGCTCGCGGGCCGAGGCGTTGTCAAAACCGTGGTCGACCTTGCCGGCATAGATGAGGTCGGCGCCGCGGCGCCGGCCGAGGTAGATGCCGTCGAATTTTTTCTCTTTCAGCGCAAACCCCGCGATCGGCAGCGTCTCGCGCTGGGCGCAGGACTGTTTCACCCAGTCGTTGCCGCGGCCGGAATGATAGGTGCTGTCGCGCACCTTCGAGACCACGCCCTCGAGCCCGATGCCGCAGGCATGCTTGAACATCGCCGGCCCGTCGACGTCGAAGCTGTCGCTGAACTGGATGGCTGTCTTGCCGATCAGGCGTTTCAGCTGCGCCTTGCGCTCGAGCAGCGGCAGCTTCCGCAGGTCGTAGCCGTCGAGATAGAGCAGGTCGAACGCCACCATCACGATCTTGTTGGAGGTGCCTTTCAGCTCGTTCTGCAGCACCGAGAAATCCTTGGTGCCGTCGGCGGCCGGCGCCACCACCTCGCCGTCGATGATAGCGGAAGAACAATTGATCAGGAAGGCGTCGGCGGCGATCTTCTTGAACCGCCGGGTCCAGTCGTGGCCGCGCCGGGTCAGAACCTTGGTGGCTTCATTGACGATGTGGAGCTGGACGCGGTAGCCGTCGAACTTGATTTCGTGGATCCATCGCTCGCCGGAGGGCACCTTGCCGATCGCGGAGGCCAGCGCCGGTTCGACGAATCCTGGATAAGGCGCCTTGACGCCGATCGCCGCCGGGTTTCGCCGCTGGAACGCCATCACGCAACTCGCTACGCCACAGAACCGGGATTCAAGCCGACGCGCGGGGATTCGTTCCGGCGGGCAGGAAGCTTCGGCGGCACCAAGGCTTTTGATCATGAGCGGGACAATTCCGCAACGGAAGACGACTATGGCGGTGAACAAGCCGATCGGCGACAATGCGCGCAAGGGCGCGGTGAAGAAGCGGTCCCAGACCAAAACCAAGGTGGGCGGCGCCAAGACCTGGACCAAGCGGGACAAGACGTCCGGCGAGTTCATGGCGGTCAAAAAGAGCAGCACGAAAAAGAGCGCCAAGAAGTTCAAGGGCGTGCGGCGGGAGAAAACCTGACCAGGGTAGATAGGACAGCCATGATCAGCTTCGTCTTCTCCCTCGACCACGGCGCGACGGCGCAGCAGGAAGCGTTGATCAGGTCCGGTCTCGAGGCCCGGTTTCCGGAGGTCCGGTTCATCTTCGGCGCCGAGGTGGTCGAGGGCTATGAAAACTCGATCTTGCCGATTGTCGGCGAACAGCATCCGACCGAGCCGGGCCGCATCGTCATGGTGCAGATTCCGAACGAGTTGGCGATCGAGGTGCGCGCGGCGTTCCAGGAGCTGCTGCTGCAGGCCGCGACGGTCAGGCCTTCCTGACCGTGCGCTTGGCTTCCAGGAAGCTGGCCAGCCGCGCCGGCTCGCTGCAGAACACTTCCCACACCGCGCGAAACTGCGCCATGGCGTCGTCGCGGTCGCGGGCCTCGCCTTTGGTTGCGAACGGCTGGCGCGGCAGTACGGTGTCGATGCCCCAATGCCAGAACTGGCGCTGATGCGAGCCGGTCTGCAGGCCGATCGAGCCGATCTCGATCTCCTCGCCGGCCGCCTTGTGGATCACCCGAAACGCATCGGTCACGCGGGGGTGGCCGCGGACCTGGCGCAGGAACAGCGCCATCACGGCCGCCGCCGGTGTTCGGCGGCATCCTGGTGGTGGTGCCAGTGCTGGATATCGTGCGCGGTGAGCGTCGGCAGAAACCATGCCCACGCCACATGGAAGGCGTCCTTCGCCGCGTCGAGGTCTGCCGCCGTGCCGGTGCAGCCTGGCGGGATCGGCAGCGGAATGTTGATCATCCAGTCCCAGACCACGCCCTTGGCCTGGCGCTCGGTCGCCTTCCGAATCCGCCCGATGCGGCGGCCGTCATGTATGACGCTGTAATCGTCGGCGAGGGCATCGCCGCCGATCACGGTCGGGCGCAGGAACAAGGGGCCGGGGCTGGGGCATGGTCCGAATTGATAACACATCCCCACGGTATGGGTCGGCCGGGCTGACCCTTACTTCGGGGGCTGCAGCCCTGCCGATGACAGCCATTGATTGATTTGTGACGCGGTCTCCAGCTGCCGGGCTTTTCTCACCAGAGCGTCGCGCTCTTTGCCGTTGCGGAGTTTTTCAGCATCTGCTTTGGCGGCCTCGGATTGCTGATGCCACCTCTGTTCAGTCGTGATT
>JAQGJF010000669.1 GCA_028290765.1 Tardiphaga sp. | reverse complement strand
ATGCGCTCGGTGTCCTGCGGCAGGAAGGTGATATCCCAGGTGCCTTTCGATGCGGCGTCGGTGATCTGCCCGGAATTCTGGTGGGCGACGAATTCCACCGGCAGCGACAATTGCCGCCCCATCTCCTTGCCGAGATCGACCGGCACTCCGGCATAATTGCCGTCCTTGGCCTTGGTGCACCAGAACGCGCCGCCCGCCGGGCTGATCGCGATCGCCACCCGCAATCTGCCGGTCGGCGCGATCTCGTCCTTCAAGGAATCGGCATGCACTGAACCCATCATCATCAACAAAGCTCCCGTTACGACGCCAGCCAGATGCGACTGCGTCAATTTTATCGCTGAATTTATCATGCAACCCTCCCCGTCGGGTCTTTGCCCGACTGTCCTCATCCTGGCGGGAGGAAACCCCATGGTTGGAAACGGAGCAAGCCTTTCCGTGTCATGGCCGGCACCTTAAGCCTTGCGCATCGCCGCCTTGACCTTGTCGGGCAGGAACGGCACCGAGCGCAGCCGTGCGCCGACCGCCTCGAACACCGCGTTCGACACCGCGCCCGGGACCACCGACGCCGACGGTTCACCGGCGCCCCAGGGCTTTTCGTTGGGACGATCGATCAGATCGATCACGACCTCGGGGATCTCGGGGAAGGTGATGATCGGATAGCTGCCCCAGTCGAGGCTCGTCACTTGGGACCGGTCGAAGGTGACCTGTTCCTTGAGCGTCCGGCTCAGCGTCTGCACCATGTTGCCTTCGAGCTGGTTCTTGACGCCATCGGGATTGATGATCTGGCCGCAATCCTGCACCACGTAGAAGCGCCTGACTCGGATGTCGCCGGTTGCTTTGTTGACCTCGACGTCGGCCACCGCGCCGACATAGGTCCGCACCAACTCGTATTTGACGTAGGAGATGCCGCGCCCGGTGACGATGTCGCCGCTGGCCGCCGGCTTTGGTGCGGACTTCTCCCATTTCGAAAGCCTGGCCAACCGCTCCAGCAGTTCAATGCCGCGCGGATCCTTCAGGTAGCGCAGCCGGTATTCCAGCGGATCGACGCCGGCCGCCGCCGCCAGCTCGTCCAGGAAGGATTCGTTGGCGAAGGTGTTCTGCAGCCGACCGGGCGTCCGGATCCAGGACGGCTTGAACGGCGTGGTCTCGAGCCGGTGGGCGACGGTGCGCACATTCGGCAGCGTGTAAGGCAGCGCGGTGTTGCCGATGATGTTGCCCGGCGCCAGATTGGTCTCGTGCGGCAGCTCGGCGAGATCCGCCGCGACCATATCGACGGTGCCGCTGGCGCCCTGCGGATGAAAGAACGACGACGACCACGCCAGAATATTACCCGATGCATCGAGCGCGGCTTCGAGATCGACCAGCGTCGGCGGGCCCTTCGGATCCCAGCCATGTTCGTCGGCGCGCATCCATTGCACCCGCACCGGCGCGCCGACCGCGCGCGTCAGCAGCGCGGCATCGGCGGCGGCATCCTCGTGGCCGTTGCGGCCGTAGCAGCCGGAGCCGTCGAGATAGATGCAGCGGATGTTGGCATCCGGCATCGTCAGCATCGCCGCCAGTTGCTTGCGCAAATTATGAGTCGCCTGCGACGCCGTCCAGCAGGTGAGCTGGCCGTCCTTGATCTCGACCACCGCGCAGGACGGCCCGATCGAGCCGTGGGTGTGGATGGCGAAATCATAGGTCGCCTTCAGCCGCCGGGCGCCCTGCCCCAGCGCCGCCGGCGCATCGCCGACCTGGCTGGTGACGTCTTCCTTGACCACCTTGGTGCCACGGACGTGCTCCCATAATTTCGCCTGGTCCGGCAGGCCTTCCCACTTCGACCATTCGGTCTTGAGCTGTTGGGCGGCCTTGATGGCACCCCATTCGGTCCGCGCCACCACGCCGACGAAATTGCCGACCCGCACCACCTTGACCAGATCTCTGATATCGCGGACCGAACTCTCGTCGATGCTTTGCAGCGTCGCGCCGATCGCGGGCGGCCGCACCACGCGGCCATGCAACATGCCCGGCAGCCGAAAATCCTGCATGTAGGTGAATTCACCGGTCACCTTGGCGGGGATGTCGAGGCGAGCCACGGATTTGCCGACCAGCTTGAACTCGGCCGGACTCTTGGTCGGTGTCGTCTTGTCTACCTTCAGCGCAAATGCCTTGTCGCCGATCAACTCGCCATATTTGATCGACTGGCCGGTGGATTTCGCAGTCACGACGCCATCGGCGGTCGCGAGCTCACTGACATCGCGTTTGAGCGCGGCGGCGGCCTCAAGCAGCAGCGCGCGGCGCGCGGTGGCGGCGGCGAGCCGGATCTGAGCGCCGCCGAGCTGGATCGAATTGCTGCCGGAGCTGGTGCCCTGGTCGGGCGTCAGCGCGGTGTCGCCCTCGATCACGCTGACGGCGCCAACGGGAACGTCGAGCTCCTCGGCGACGATCTGCGTCATCGCGGTACGCACGCCGGTGCCGAGATCGACCTTGCCGGAATACAGCGTGACAGCGCCGCTGCGATCGATGCGGATGAAACCGTCGACCTCATCGGGGGAGACGGTCTTGGCGGCAGGTCCTTTGCCGGTGGCGGTCTGCGCCGCCGCCCTATCGACGCCCGAGAGCGAGAAACTGACGATGAGGGCGCCGGTGCCTTTGAGGAAATCGCGGCGGTGCGCGGTGATGTTCAGCATGGCGGCCTCCTCAGAGCGTGCCGGCGGCGCGTTTCACCGCGCGCAGGATCCGAACGTGGGTGCCGCAGCGGCAGAGGTTGTTGGCGAGTTCCTGGCTGATCTCGCCGTCGCTCGGCTTTTTGTTCCGGGCGAGAAACGCCGCCGACTGCATGATCATGCCGTTGATGCAGTAGCCGCTTTGCACCGCCTGCTCGTCGATGAAGGCCTGCTGCACCGGATGCAGTGTTGTCGTGGTGCCGAGCCCCTCCAGCGTGACGATCTTGCCGTCGCCGACGCTCGATATCGGCGTGACGCAGGACCGCGTCGCAGCGCCGTCGATATGCACGGTGCAGGCGCCGCACTGGCCGAGGCCACAGCCGAAGCGCGGGCCGTGCAGATTCAGATCGTTGCGCAGCGCATAGAGCAGCGGCATGTCGGGATCGTCGACATTGACGCTGGTCGCATGTCCGTTGACATGGAGATGGATGGTGGCCATGGCTGACGCCTCATAACCGTTGGCAAGGAAGCGGCGGGCTTACGGCCGGCCGCCGGGCACGCGCGGAAGCTAGTCATCGACAGGTCGTTGCAAAGTCAATTGTCGGTGAGACGAGCCCCAACGATCGAAGCGGGTGCGCTCCGATGCCGCAGCATGGCCAGCCATCGCCTGCGCGAAACCAACAAATTTGCGCCGAAAAAGACAAGCGCGTCTCGACGGCCCGCCATCAAATCCGCTCCGTGATCGATTCCGCGCAACGGGGCGCAACCGACGGCGCTCCGGTGCGTTGATGCTGAATGCTTCCCGCAGACAGGAGCGACAGATGGCGCAAACAAGCACGGTACGGCCGCCGATCGGACCGACCATTCCCGTGCCGGATAAAATTCCTGTCAAATTGACCGTTAATGGCGCCGAGACCAGCCTCAAGGTCGCGCCATGGACCACCTTGCTCGACGCGCTGCGCGACCATCTCGACCTCACCGGCACCAAAAAAGGCTGCGACCATGGCCAATGCGGCGCCTGCACGGTGCTGGTTGATGGCCGCCGGGTCAATTCCTGCCTCACGCTGGCGGTGATGAAGGAAGGCGCCACGATCACGACGGTCGAAGGGCTGGCCACCGGCAACACGCTGCACACCGTGCAGCAGGCGTTCATCGACCACGACGCCTTCCAGTGCGGCTACTGTACCTCCGGGCAGATCTGTTCGGCGGTCGGGCTGATCGCCGAGGGCAAGGCCAGGACCGGCGACGAAATCCGCGAAATGATGAGCGGCAACATCTGCCGCTGCGGCGCCTATCCCAACATCGTGGCCGCGATCCAGCAAGCGATGGAGCCGTCATGATCCCGTTCCAGTACGCGCGCGCCAGTGACGTCGCCGACGCGGTGCGCCAGATCGCCGCCGACCCGAAGGCGAGATTCATCGCCGGCGGTACCAATCTGCTCGACCTGATGAAGGACGATGTCGAGACGCCGTCCCGGCTGATCGATATCACGCGGCTGCCGCTTCGGACCGTCGAGGCGACCGCGGCCGGCGGCGTGCGGATCGGCGCGCTGGTGCCGAATTCGGACCTCGCCTGGCATCCTTTGATCGAGCAGCGCTACCCGCTGGTGTCCAGCGCGATCCTGGCCGGCGCCTCGCAGCAATTGCGCAACATGGCCTCGACCGGCGGCAATCTGGTGCAGCGGACGCGCTGCGCCTATTTCTACGACACCACGACGCCGTGCAACAAGCGGGCACCTGGGAGCGGCTGCTCGGCGATCGATGGCATCAATCGCGGCCATGCCATCCTCGGCACCAGCGAGGCCTGCATTGCGACGCATCCTTCCGACATGTGCGTGGCGCTGGCGGCGCTCGAGGCCGTAGTGCATGTCGCCGGGCCGAAGGGCGAGCGCCAGATCGCCTTCGCGGACTTCCACCGGCTGCCCGGCGACACGCCGCAGATCGACACCAACCTACAACCGAACGAGATTATCGTTGCGATCGAGTTGCCGGCGCGCGGCTTTGCGGCCAATTACAGCTATCTGAAAATCCGCGACCGCCTCTCTTACGCCTTCGCGCTGGTCTCGGTCGCCGCCGCGCTCGAGCTCGACGGCGGTCGCATCCGCGAAGCGCGGCTGGCGGTCGGCGGCGTCGCCCATAGACCGTGGCGCGATCTGGACGCCGAAGCCGCGCTGCGCGGCCAGCCGGCCGATGCGACGGCGTTCGGCAAGGCGGCGGATCTCTTGCTGAAAGGCGCCAGGGGCCGCAGCCACAACGCCTTCAAGATCGACCTGGCGCGCCGCGCCATCGTGCGGACGCTGACGCAGGCCGCCAACGCCACGCCGCAATCGCAATCCGTCAAGAAGATCCGGTGAGCCCGCCATGACAACTTACATCGGCACCGCCACCTCCCGCGTCGACGGCCGCGCCAAGGTCACCGGCGTAGCGAAATATGCCGGCGAGTACAAATTTCCCGACCTCGCCCATGGCTATCTCGTCGAATCGACCATCCCGAAGGGACGCATCGCGCGTATCGATACGGCGGACGCGCTGCGCGTCGCCGGCGTGCTCGACGTGCTCACCCACGACCATCGCCCGCCGATGGCCGAGAAGGATGAGGCCTACAGGGACGACGTCGCGCCGGAAACAGGCGCGCCGTACCGCCCGCTCTATGACGACCGCATCCTGTTCGACCGTCAGCCGGTGGCGCTGGTGCTGGCCGAGGACTGGGAGACCGCGCGCCATGCAGCGTCGCTGGTGCGCGTGGCGTACGAGAAGGAGGCCCATGTCACCGATCTCGAAACCCAGCGCGGCAAGGCCTTCGTCGTCGAGAAGCCGGAGAAGCCGCGCGGCGATGCCAGGAAGGCCTATGCCGCGGCCGAGGTGCGGCACGAGGCGGAATATTTCATCCCGACCGAACATCACAACCCGATGGAGCTGTTTGCCTCGACGGTGAGCTTCGACGGCGGCGGCAAGCTCACGGTCTACGACAAGACCCAGGGCGTGCAGAACGTGCAGCGTTATCTCTGCAGTGTGTTCCAGAAGAAGCCCGACGAGATTCGCGTGATGTCGCCCTATATGGGCGGCGGCTTCGGAGCGGGGCTGCGGCCGCAATACCAGGTGGTGCTGGCGACGCTGGGCGCGCTGTCGCTCAAGCGCGCGGTGCGGGTGGTGCTGACCCGGGCGCAGATGTATACGCTAGGCTACCGTCCGGCGACCATCGAGCGGCTGGCGCTCGGCGCCAGGGCGGACGGCACGCTGGCATCGATCCGCCACGAGGCGATCGGCGTGACCTCGACGTTCGAGGAGTTTTCCCGCAACGACACCGGCTGGGCCGATTTGCTTTATCGCAGCGACAACACCAAATTCGAGCACCGCCTCGCCAAACTGGATCTGCCGACCTCCTCGGACATGCGCGCGCCGGGCGCCGCCACCGGCGTCCACGGGCTGGAATGCGCGATGGACGAACTCGCCGTCGCGCTCAAGCTCGATCCGGTGGAACTGCGGCTGCGCTGCTATTCGGACCGCGACCAGAACGAAGACGTGCCCTACACCAGCAAGCAGTTGCGCGAATGCTATCGCCAAGGTGCCGAAGCGTTCGGCTGGAGCCAGCGCAACCCGCAACCGCGCTCGATGCGCGACGGCAGCGAGTTGGTCGGCTGGGGCATGGCGACGGGCGTCTGGGAAGCGCTGCAGATGCCGGCCGCGGTGCGCATCGTGCTGACCGCCAACGGGCATGCCGAAGTCGCCAGCGCGGCGTCCGACATCGGCACCGGAACCACCACCATCATGGCGCAGGTCGCGGCCGACGCGCTCGGCCTGCC
The DNA here is from genome assembly GCA_028290765.1 of Tardiphaga sp. The sequence goes on along the minus strand of JAQGJF010000669.1, from coordinate 3,421 downwards.
GCTCGACAACATCGACATCAAGCTCGGCGACTCGTCGCTGCCGGCCGCGCCGGTCGAAGGCGGATCGTGGATCGCCGCCTCCGTTGCCCACGCCATCGTCAACACCGCCGATGCGGTCCGCGCCGAGCTCGTGAAACTGGCCGGCAAGATGCCGGGCTCGGCGCTGGCGGGCCTGGGTCCCGACGACGTCGCTTTGATCGACGGCAAGATCGTCGGCAAAGAGGATTCCAGCCGCGCGGTCTCGATCACGGACGCGATGCGGCACGGTAGTGTCGATCGGATCGCGCAGGAAAAAGCCAACACATTCGCCGACCCCGGAAAATATGCCCGCAACACCCATTCGGCCGTGTTCGCCGAGGTGAAGATCGACGAGCAGCTCGGCGTCATCCGCGTCACCCGCGTGGTCAATGCGGTCGCCGCCGGGCGCATCCTCAACCTCAAGACCGGGCACAGCCAGGTGATGGGCGGCGTGGTGTGGGGCATCGGCATGGCGCTGCACGAGGAGACGCTCTACGACCACCGTTTCGGCCGCGTCATGAACGCCAACATCGCCGAGTATCATGTGCCGGTGAATGCCGACGTCCACGACATCAAGGTGATCTTCGTCGACGAGCCGGACGACAAGGTCAATCCGATGGGCATTAAGGGATTGGGCGAAATCGGCATCGTCGGCGTCGCCGCCGCCATCGCCAACGCGGTTTATCATGCGACGGGAAAGCGCGTACGCGATTTGCCGATCACGCTGGATAAGCTGATGCGGTGATGGTGAGGATGAGGTCGGCTTTGTAACCCGGATGAGCGCAGCGATATCCGGGACAGGCGTATCGGTCGTATCCCCGGATGTCGCGGAGTTTATCATCGGGCCGGCCAGAGGCCGAACCCGTTGGCTCATCCGGGCTACGCGCTGATATCTCAATTGCCAGCCGGCACCGCGATCTCCCGCGGCAGGATCAGCGCCGCGACGATCACCAGCACGCACAACGCCGCGAATGCGTGCAGCATCGTCACGAAACCGCCCTGCTCGTACAACCAGGCCACCAGGCCGACCGAGGCGCCGGCCGCGGTGAAGCCGATGAAATAACGCACCGCATAGGCGCGGGAGCGCCACTCCTCGCTGGTGTATTTGCCGACCATGGCGTCGTTGACGGTGACCTGGCCGAACGCGCCCATCACGATGCCGATCGAAGCCAGGATCAGCGGCAGGTTCGACAAGGTCGCCGCCAGATACAGGAATGGCGCCAGCAGCAGCGACAGCGGCAGGGAAACCGCCTTCAGCGAATGCCGGTCGATCAGTCTGCCCACATTGTATTGCGTCATGGCGCCGAACACGTAGACGGCGGCGGCGATGACACCGAGCAGCGCCGGGCTGGCGGTCAGGTCCGACAGCCGCTCGGCGAACAGTTTTGGCAGCGCCACGGTCACCGCATTGAAGGTGGTGGAGCCCGCGAGCACCACGATCAGCAGCGACAGAATGATCCGCCACATGTCGCCCTTCGCCACCCGCGCCTGCGCCGCGGCCTGCTTGTGGCCGGAGCGATCCTCGTGCACCACCGTGCGCATGAAGGCTGCGCCGATCAGCAGCGTGACGATTCCTGGAATAATGAAAGCCCAGCGCCAGCCGAGGAATTGCCCGACCACGCCGGTGACCAGCGCCGACGACGCCACGCCGAAATTGCCGAAGACGCCGTTGATGCCCATTTCGCGGCCGAGCTTGTCGGCATAGGACACGAGCATGGCGGTGCCGACCGGGTGATAGATCGAGGCGAACAGGCCGATCGACAGCAATGCGGCGCCCAATTGCAGCGGCATCTGCACCAGCCCGACCGCGATCATCGACGCTCCGATGCCGGCGAAGAACACCACCATCATGTGGCGCCGGCTCCAGCGATCGCCGAGCCAGCCGGTGATCAGCGACCCGGCGCCGAACGCGACAAAGCCCGGGGTGGCGTAAGGCAGCAGTTCGGAATATGCCATGCCGAGCGCCGGCCCCATCACGATCACCGCGGCAGCGAAAATAAGCATGGAATAATGGTCGATGAAATGCGCCGCGTTGACGAAGCCGATCACCCGGGAAGCGTTGTTCATGAATCAGGTCCTGCGTTTCAACCGCGACCTTACGATGTTGCCCTGACGAGGTGCCGCCAATGAGTGTCGCCAAAGCGCCAATCCGGCGCCCGGCCGGCCGCCGCCCCGCCCCCGGCGGCGGGGTGCACATCCTAGCCCGGCAGTACAAGAAAGGCACAAGGCTCGATCCGCACATGCACCGCGAGTCGCAACTGGTGTTCGCGACGCGGGGCACCATGCAGGTCACGACACCGGGCGGCCGCTGGCTGGTGCCGCCGGACCGCGCGGTCTGGGTGCCGGCGCGGCTGGAGCATGCCATCGACGTGCTCGCCGGCATCGAGATGCGGACGCTGTATTTCAATCTGAACTGGCTGGCCCGGCATGGCGGCAGCGCGAGCCTGAAGGCAGAATTCGTGGTGCGGGTGTCGCGGCTGCTGCACGAGGCGATCCTGGCGCTGTTCGACAGCCGCAACGATGCGGAGCGCAGCGATCTTTTGGTGCGTCTGATCCTGCACGAGCTGCACCAGGCCGAAGACCCGACCACGTTCATCCCGCTGCCGCACGAAGCGCGCTGCCGGCGCGCCGCCGAACTGGTGCTGGCCGATCCCTCGGCTGCGCACGAGATCGACGATCTGGCGGCGCAGGTCGGCACTTCGGCGCGGACGCTGTCGCGGCTGTTTTCAAGCGAGACCCAGCTCAGTTTCAAGAGCTGGAGCCAGCGCGCCCGCATCGCGGCCGGAATCGAAAGGCTGTCGATGGACCCGAAGGCCTCGCTGAAGCAGCTCGCCGCCGATCTGGGCTATGCCAGCCTCTCGGCGTTTTCGCATGCGTTCCGGCAGGTGACGGGGAAGACGCCGACGGAGTTTTTGGAGGGGAAGTAAAAGGGCGCGCAACGAGAGCACCTACGCCGCACTGTTCAAGGCCGTGCCGCGAGCGCGACTTCACCTCTCCCATGGGGAGAGGTCGGCGCGCAGCGCCGGGTGAGGGGTTACGGCCTATCGATAGACCGTAACCCCTCACCCCAACCCTCTCCCACCCAACTCGGGTTTACCCGAGTTGGGCATCTAAAAATGGTCGAAGTCGGATATATCCGACTTCGATTGGGGAGAGGGAGCGCGCTGCCGTCGCAGCCCCGCCACTGTCTCATCAATTTATTCACCGCGGCACCACCGCCGTCGCCTCGATCTCGACCCGCGCGGCTTTCTCGACCAGCCGCACCACCTGGACCAGCGCCATGGACGGATAATGCGCGTCATAGATCTCGCGGTAGATCTGACCGAGCACTTTCTAATTGGCCAGATATTCTTCCACATCGACGACATACCAGGTCAGCCGCACCAGATGCTCCGGCCTGGCG
>JAQGJF010000625.1 GCA_028290765.1 Tardiphaga sp. | reverse complement strand
TGTTGTTCAAGAACCGTCGGCGATCAACTTCCTCCCAACATTCCTTATCCTGCCAGTCGGGGGTTGGTACGATCAGCCTATTCGCCTCCGCCATGAGGTATCGCGTGTGTAGGCGGTGAATATCTTGGTCATAGGTCCGATCTTCAAAAAATCCGAAGGAATCGATTTCCCGTATTTCGTCCCGCTTCGCGCCGGCGCCCGCGCAGCAGCCAGATCCTTTCGATACTTGGCGCTGGTCTTACGCCGCCAGCGCTCTTCCCTCATCAGTTGTCATCGGAAGCGTAGGCATTCAAACATCTTAGGCTCCTGCCGTTGTTCGCCGCGCGACTTCTCGCGAACAGTAAATTATCCTGCCACGGTCCCCGCGCGATCACCGTGCGTTCCCGCCCCCACCCACCGCGGCTCGCGCAGTACAATTCATTCATTACTTGCTGTACGGGGCGAATACGGCGAACGATGGGATCAATGGCGTTCAGCCGTGCCAAATTGGTCTTGGGGTAACCACCACCAGATCGCTTCCCGTTGCTTCAACACAGCAGATATCGCTAAGGTAAGCTCAGGATAGTTCGGGAGGGGCCAATGTTGCGAACATTTTTCATCGCGGGTCTGATGAGCACGGCCGCCGCTTCGGCTGCTTGTGCCGCCGGTCCGTTCGGTACCATCCGCGTCGGAGGATGGAGCGGTGGGGCATATACCGACGATAATACGGGGACTTTCTCGCATTGTGCGGCAGGCACGGCGTATGCTAACGGCGTCAACGTCGTTGTCGGGCAGAATTCGAGCGCTTCATGGTTGCTTGGATTTGCGAGTCCAGCATTCCGTTTGGCTAAAGGAGAGGCTTTTCCTATCGACGTTACCTTCGACGGACAGCAACAATCCAGGTTGTTCGGTAGCGCGGTCTCTGCCGATTTCGTAATTGCGACGATGCCACCAAATGTCGCTCGCGATTTTCGAAAGTCTAGCCTCATGGTAGCGGTCGCCAAGGGCGCTACCTACCAGTTCAACCTGACGTCCACTGGGCCATTGCTTCCCGTACTTGCCAACTGCGTTACCAAGGTCAAAGCCGAGGGCGTCAATAATGCCGGCGATTTTGCTGTTGCGCCGCCCCCGAAACCAGCCGTGGTAAAGCCGGTGGCTACTACTGCCGAGGCGCCCTCGGCCTCGCCGCCCCCGAAGCAATCAAAGACTGTTAGCAAAACCGGTACGGGCTTCGCGATTAGCAGTAATGGTCATGTCATAACAAATCATCACGTGGTGGATGGTTGCGTCGGCGATATTCGTGGCAATCTTAGTGGTGAGGCTCCAGTCGTACTGCGATTGGTTTCCGGTGACGAGACAAACGACCTCGCGCTGCTGCAAGCGACGGGATCTTCATTCAAAGAGTTTGCAACTATCAGAGATAAGGCAATTCGTCCGGGCGATGCGGTTGTCGCAATTGGCTACCCCTTCCATGGCCTCTTGACCTCGGACTTCACTGTGACGACAGGCATTGTGAGTTCGTTAAGCGGTCTGTTGAACGACACTCGCTTTCTGCAAATCAGCGCAGCTGTTCAGCCGGGGAATAGCGGAGGTCCGCTATTGGATGCAGGCGGCCAAGTCGTTGGAATGGTTGCCGCGAAGCTAAATGCTTTGAAGTTTGCAAGAGCTACGGGGGATATGCCCGAGAGCATTAACTTCGCGATCAAGACTGGCGCAATCCGCGACTTTTTGGATAACAGCGTGGTGCCATATCAAACCGCAGAAGCAAAAGGCGAACTGAAGACAGCCGAGATAGCTCGATCGGCCAGATCCTATACGCTTTTGATTTCTTGCTCAGCAACCGAGCCGACTGAGACCGCAAAAAAGTAGGCTGCTAACTAATTGTCTTTTTTTGACAGACACCACGGTAAGGCGCGGTCGATGGTCGTGGGCTTCTTGTTCGAATCCCTCAAGGAAATCGTGGAAGCGGCCGGATATCCCGGCCGCCTCGCTTCCAGCCGCTCCCCACTCTTGCGCAACATCGCCTCGTCCAGTTCGCCTTTCCCAAACTCACCATCGAGACCAGCGGAAAACTGGACTACACGATTGCGATGTCCGCGGAGAATGCGTTGATCGTGCTCTCCCACCTCGTCGACAACGCGGCCCGCCATCACGCCACCGAGGTCAATCTGGACGCATCGGCAATTGCCGGCGCCGCCAAAGTGACCGTCAGCAACAATGGCGACGCGATTTCGGAGCAGAACCGCGACAGGATTTTCGATGCGTTTTTTACCACGCGGAGGGATAGCGGTGGAACGGGGATGGGATTAGCTATCGTGCAATCCATGCTGCGCGCCAATGGCGGTTCCATTCGGCTACTGCGGCCGGATCGGGGCGCGGCCTTTGAGGTTCAGTTTCCGATCGTCTAAAGGCGAAATGGCGTACCCGCGCGAGGGAATCGCGTAAAAGCGGGGCCGCCACTCATTTAAAAAATGCATTTGTCCAGGTAGATCATGAACGGTTCCCGAAACAGACATCGCGCCATCCATCTGCCGTCACCGGTCAGGCTGGCGCGATACGCCGTGCTGGCGGTCGCATTGGCCGCGTTTGGCATGGCGGAGGCCAACGCACAGGGCGTTACGGGGCAACCGGCGGCCACAAGCGATGCGAAGGCGGCCTATCTCGCCAGGCTCGCCGAGTATGAAGCCGCCCGGCAGCAGTTCGAGGTGTTGGCACAGCCGTACTGGACGTCGGTCGGCGAGAAGCGAACGGCGCGCAGGGCCAAACGGGCGCGCGGCGAAGCGATCGTTGTGGAAGATTATGTGCTCGACCAGCCGCCGGTGTATTCCGGTCCGGCAAAGCCCGTGGACCCCAGTCCTGAACCGGAAAAGACGCCGCAACCGCCCCGGGCGCCGATACCGGTGGTCGCCGATTTCCTTCGCAATGCGCTGGAGCAGTTTCAGTTCGTCCCGAAACGGGCTGAGGAAATCGAGTTCAAGCAGGCCTATGCCAGCATCGCGTCTGCGGCCGGTTTGACCCGCGATCAGGCCGTGCGGATCTACGGCTTCGAAGCCGGCGGCAATGGCAAGTACGATGTGCAGTCCGGCCTCGAATCCGACCGGCCCGGCGCGCACGCGACCTCGACGGCGCTCGGCTACAATCAGCTCCTGACCACCAACACGATCGGCCTGCTCGTCGAGCATGGCGACGATCTTCTCAAGGCCCTGAAAGCCAAAGCGGCCGGGTCCGACGCCGCGCGCAAGGCCGAGCTGGAACAGAAGGTCGCGATCGTCGGGCAGATGATCCAGTTCAGCAAATCCGTTCCCGACCAGTGGAGCGAGCAGGAGAAGCTCGGGACGACGCCGGGCGGCCTCGGGGTGCACGCCCTGAATCTCGATATCGACGTCGGACCGCTGCTGCAGACCTGGAAGCTGACCGACTCGGTCGATTTTGCCCGGCACAAAAATTTCGGCACGCCGCTCACCGCCGCCGAACTCGAAATGATGAACCTGACCGGCGACGGCAGCGGTTTTGACATGATCTCGATTCCGCCCGCGATGCGGCCACAGGTGCCGACGTCGAATTTCTTCCAGCGCAGCGGCTATGCGCGAAATCCCGTCGCGATCAGAAACAACAATGTCGCCACGCTGCTCGCGGCGACCGATGCCAAGATGGACAAGGAAGTGTTATTGCAGGGCGCGAAGGATCTGGAGGCGGCTTTTCCGAAG
>JAQGJF010000603.1 GCA_028290765.1 Tardiphaga sp. | reverse complement strand
GAAAATGCGAATCATTTTCAATTATTGGAAAAGCCTGAACGCATTCCGGTCAGTCTCGTCAGACGAGGCCGGCATCTGCGGATAAACTCCGCGTCTAAATCTGCCGCTCGACCATCTTCAGCTTGAGTTCGGCAATCGCCTCCGAAGGATTGAGATTCTTCGGGCACGCCTTGGCGCAGTTCATGATGGTGTGGCAGCGGTACAGCCGGAACGGATCCTCGAGATTATCGAGGCGCTCGCCGGTGGCCTCGTCGCGGGAATCCTTGACCCAGCGGGTGGCCTGCAGCAGCGCGGCGGGCCCGAGAAACCGGTCGCTGTTCCACCAATAGCTCGGGCACGAGGTCGAACAGCAGGCGCACAGGATGCATTCGTAGAGGCCGTCGAGTTTTTCGCGGTCCTCGTGGCTCTGCTTCCATTCCTTCTCCGGCGTCGGCGTGGTGGTCTTCAGCCACGGCTCGATGGAGGCGTATTGCGCGTAGAAATTGGTGAGGTCGGGGACCAGATCCTTGACCACCGGCTGATGCGGCAGCGGATTGATCTTGATGGCGCCGGCGTCGACCTCATCCATCGTGCGGGTGCAGGCCAGCGTGTTCTGGCCGTCAATGTTCATGGCGCAGGAGCCGCAGACGCCTTCGCGGCAGGAGCGCCGGAAGGTCAGCGTCGGGTCGATGTTGTTCTTGATCCAGATCAGGCCGTCCAGAATCATCGGGCCGCAATCGTGCACGTCGACATGATAGGTATCGACGCTGGGATTCTTGCCGTCGTCGGGATTCCAGCGATAGATGCGGAATTCGCGGGTCTCGGTGGCGCCGACCGGCTTCGGCCAGGTCTTGCCGCCGGTGATCCTTGAATTTTTCGGAAGCGCGAATTCAACCATCTTTCAAGCCTTCGCTGTCGTGCTCAATACACCCGCGCCTTCGGCGGGATGTACTGGACGTCGTTGGTCATCGTGTAGTCGTGCACCGGGCGATATTCGATCCTGGTGTTGCCGCCCTGATCGATCCACGCCAGCGTGTGCTTCATCCAATTCTTGTCGTCGCGCGCGGAGAAATCCTCGCGCGCATGGGCGCCGCGGCTCTCGGTGCGGTTCGCCGCCGAGTCCATCGTCACCACTGCCTGCACGATCAGATTGTCGAATTCCAGGGTTTCGATCAGGTCGGAATTCCAGGTCAGCGAACGATCGGCCACCGAGACGTCGCCGATTCCGCCATGCACCTTGTGGATCAGGTCCTGGCCCTCATTCAGCACCTCGCCGGTGCGGAACACCGCGCAATTGGTCTGCATCACATGCTGCATGTTTTCGCGCAGTTTTGCGGTCGGCGTGCCGCCGGAGGCGTAGCGGTAATGGTCGAGCCGGCCCAGCGCCTTGTCGGCGGAATCCGACGGCAGTTCCGGCTGCTTGCCGTTGGGCGTCAGCTTTTCGGCGCAGCGCAGCGCCGCGGCGCGGCCGAACACTACGAGGTCGATCAGCGAGTTCGAGCCGAGCCGGTTGGCGCCGTGCACCGAGACGCAGGCGGCCTCGCCCACCGCCATCAGGCCCGGCACCACGGCGTTGTCGTCGCCATTCATCTTGGTGACGACCTCGGCGTGGAAATTGGTGGGAATGCCGCCCATGTTGTAGTGCACCGTCGGCACGATCGGGATCGGCTCGCGGGTGACGTCGACGCCGGCGAAGATCCGCACCGATTCGGAGATGCCCGGCAGCCGTTCGTGCAGCACCTTGGGGTCGAGATGGTCGAGGTGCAGGAAGATGTGGTCTTTCTTCTTGCCGACGCCGCGGCCCTCGCGGATTTCGATGGTCATCGCGCGCGACACCACGTCGCGCGAGGCCAGATCCTTGGCGGAGGGCGCATAACGTTCCATGAAGCGCTCGCCCTCGGCATTGACGAGATAGCCGCCCTCGCCGCGCGCGCCTTCGGTGACGAGGCAGCCCGAGCCGTAAATGCCGGTGGGGTGGAACTGGACGAATTCCATGTCCTGCAGCGGCAGCCCGGCGCGCAGCGCCATCGCGCCGCCGTCACCGGTGCAGGTATGCGCCGAGGTGCAGGAGGCATAGGCACGGCCATAGCCGCCGGTGGCGAGAATGGTGGTCTGCGCCTTGAAACGATGCAGCGTACCGTCGTCGAGCTTCAGCGCGATGACACCGCGGCAGACACCCTGATCGTCCATGATCAGGTCGATGGCGAAGAATTCGATGTAGAACTCGGCGGAATGGCGCAGCGCCTGGCCGTACATGGTGTGCAGCATGGCATGGCCGGTGCGATCGGCAGCGGCGCAGGTGCGCTGGGCCTGGCCCTTGCCGTAATCCAGCGTCATGCCGCCGAACGGGCGCTGATAGATCCGGCCGTCCTCGGTGCGCGAAAACGGCACGCCCCAATGCTCGAGTTCGTAGACCGCTTCGGGCGCGTTGCGCACCATGTATTCGATCGAATCCTGATCGCCGAGCCAGTCCGACCCCTTGACGGTGTCGTACATGTGCCAGCGCCAGTCGTCCTTGTGCATGTTGCCGAGCGCCGCGGAGATGCCGCCCTGGGCCGCGACGGTGTGCGAGCGGGTTGGAAACACCTTGGTGATGCAGGCGGTCTTGAGGCCGGCTTCGCTGCAACCGACCACCGCGCGCAGGCCCGCGCCGCCGGCGCCGACCACGACGACGTCGTAGGAGTGGTCTTCAATCGGATAGGCGTGGCCGTTGGTGGCGGGGCCGCCACTGCCGTTCGCGCCGTTGCCAGTCACGGCCATGCGCTACACTCCAGATGACAGTTTGAAAATGGCGTAGGCCGAAGCCAGCGCCACGGCGACGCAGAAGAAGTTGTTGGCCATGATCGAGACCAGCTTGATCTTCTCGTCATGAACGTAGTCTTCCAGCACCACCTGCATGCCGATCTTCATGTGCCAGACGCTGGCGACGATGAACATCAGCATGATGATCGCGACCAGCGGCGAGCCGAGAATCTGGGCGGCGCCGGCCTGGTTGCGGCTGAACAGCATCATCACCACCACGATCACCGGAATGATCAGGAGGATCATCGCCACCGCGGTGAGGCGCTGGCGCCAGAAATCCGAGGTGCCGGAATGCGAGGCGCCGAGGTTGCGGACCCGGCCGAGCGGCGTGCGCATCGATTTGATGGGCGGGTTCGGTGCGCTCATTTTCCGCCTCCGACCATATAGCCGACGATCCAGACCAGCACGGTGAGCGAAACCCCGCCGATCAGCGCCGCCCAGGTCAACCATTCGCGTTCCGCCGGCTTGAAACCGTAGCCGAGGTCCCAGACCAGATGCCGGATGCCGCTGAGCAGGTGGTGCAGCAGCGCCCATGTATAGCCGAACGCGATCAGCCGGCCGACAAAACTACCCGTGAACGCCTGCACATGGGCATAGGCGGCGGGGCCGGAGGCGGCGGCGATCAGCCACCATGCCAGCAGCAATGTTCCGAAATAGAGCGCTATGCCGGTGATCCGGTGAACGATGGATAGCGCCATCGTCAGGGTCCAGCGATAGGTCTGCATATGGGGCGAAAGGGGACGTTCGATCCTGGCGGTCATCGGCGGCTTTGACGGGTTTATGGGCGACGAACAGCCCGGTTCGGGGATCGCGATAGAGCAATTCTATTTACGAACTCGAAACAGTCCGCGCAACGGCGAAATCATGTTTTTCGAATATGAGTTCATATCTTCAGATGAGGCCTGCATTAGGGGCTATTGACAGCCGCCACCGTCGCTGATGGCCTCGCCGCTGAAGCTGGATTCATGAGGCGAGTTCGCGGTCAACGCGGCACCAAAAGCAGGGCGGGCGACGATGGCAGGGCTTGATGTTTCGGAGCTTCTCGAACTGGCGCTGCTGCTGATCGCGCTTGGCGCGGTGGCCGGATTTCTCGCCGGCATCTTCGGTATCGGCGGCGGCGCCATCCTGGTGCCGGTGTTCTACGAATGCTTCCGCATTGCCGGCGTTCCGCTCGAGGTGAGGATGCCGCTCTGCGTCGGCACCTCGCTCGCCATCATCATCCCGACCTCGATCCGGTCGTGGCGCGCCCATCACGCCCGCGGCGCGGTGGATATGGAGATCATCCGGCAATGGGGATGGACGGTGCTGATCGGCGTGATCCTCGGCAGCGTCATCGCGCGCTACGCGCCGGAGCGGCTGTTCAAGATCGTGTTCGTCGCGGTGGCGTGGTCGGCGGCGGCGCGGCTGTTGTTCGGCAAGGAATCCTGGCGGCTCGGCGAAGATCTGCCGAAGGGGCCGCTGATGCAGGTCTATGGCTTTGTCATCGGCCTGTTGTCGACGCTGATGGGGGTCGGCGGTGGAATATTTTCGAATTTGCTGATGACGTTCCACGGCCGGACCATTCATCAATCGGTCGCGACCTCCTCGGCGCTGGCGGTGCTGATCTCGATCCCCGGCACGATCGGCTATGTCTATGCCGGCTGGCCGGCGGCGGCGCGTTTTCCGGGCGTCGCCGCGCTGCAATTGCCGTTCGCGATCGGTTACGTTTCGCTGATCGGTGCCGTGCTGGTGATGCCGACCGGGCTCCTGGTCGCCCCGCTCGGCGTGAAGGTCGCGCATGCGATGTCGAAACGCACGCTGGAAATAGCGTTCGGGTGTTATCTGTTCCTCGCCGGCAGCCGTTTCGTCGTCGGCCTGCTGGGTGGAGCTTAGCAACCGCGCGGTTCCGTGCGGTTGCGGCCAATCGCCGGCAAACGCCGCCGTTGAATTGTGAATTGTTTGGGCTCAAAGTCGGGACACGGGGTCGGAACACTCAAGAGCATTCAAGATGAAACGACGCGAGTTCATGGCGCTGCTGGGCGGCGCGAGCGTGATGCCGTTTGCCGCGCGCGCGCAGCAACCGGCGGTGGTGCCGGTGATCGGCTTCCTGCATTCCGGTTCGGCCGAGCCGAACGCCAGACGCCTGGCCGGATTCCGCAAGGGCCTGGCCGAGGCAGGTTTCATCGAGGGGCAGAACGTCGCGATCGAATATCGCTGGGCCCAGGGCAAGGACGAGCGGCTGCCCGAACTGGCGGCGGATCTGATCCGGCAAAAGGTCGCGGTAATCGCGACGCTGTCCAGCACGACGGCGGCGGTCGCGGCCAAAGCGGCGACTTCGACCATTCCGATCTTCTTTTTGATCGCCGACCCGCCGGTTGAACTGGGCCTCGTGACCAGTCTCAATCGGCCCGGCGGCAACGCCACCGGGATCAGCACGCTGGCCGCGGAACTGGCGGCCAAGCGGCTCAGCTTGCTGCACGAACTGGCGCCCAAGACAGACGGCCTGTCGGTGCTGCTGAAGCCGAGCCATCCCAGCGCCAAGGCGGTGACCGCGAGCCTTCAGGCCACTGCCCGCACGCTCGGGGTGCAGCTCGACATCAAGGAAGCCAGCACCGATCCCGAAATCGAGGCCGCCTATGCGTCGCTCCGGCCTGGCAGCGCCTTGCTGGTCGCCACCGATCCGTTCTTCTTCATCCGCCGCGCGCGGCTGATCACGCTCGCGGCCGCCAGCAAGGTGGCGACGATCTATGACAGCCGCGAATTCGCCGAGAACGGCGGGTTGATGAGCTATGGAACTGTGATCGCGGAACTCTGGCAGCAGGCCGGCACCTCGGTGGCGCGCATCCTGAAAGGCGAAAAGCCGGCCAATCTGCCGGTGACGCAGCCGACCCGGTTCGAATTGGTGTTCAACATGAAGACGGCCAAGACGCTGGGCCTCGATGTTCCATCCAACCTGCTCGCGACCGCCGACGAGGTCATCGAGTGAGGCGACGCGAATTCATCGCGCTGCTTGGCGGTATCACGGCAAGTCTTCCGCTGGCGGCGCACGCGCAACGCGGCGGCCTGCGCAAGATCGGCGTTTTGCTGTCTGGCCTCGAAAGCGATCCCGACAGCGTGATGCGGATCTCGGCCTTTCGTCGCGGACTGGCGGACCTTGGCTGGAAAGAGGGCGACAACATCCACGTCGAGTACCGCTGGGCGGCCGGCAAGAGCGAGCTGATTGCGCAATATTCAGCCGAGCTGGTAGCGCTGGCGCCCGACGTGATCCTCGCCAACAGCACGCCCGTGCTCGCGGCGTTCAAGAGCCTCACGACGTCCATTCCAGTGGTATTCGCGCTGGCGATCGATCCGGTCGGCATGCGGCAGGTCGACAGCCTGGCTCATCCCGGCGGCAACTTCACCGGCTTTACCTTCATCGACCCGGAACTGATCGGCAAGTGGACCGATCTGCTCAAGGACGTGACGCCGGGCACGGTGCGCGCCGGACTGCTGTTCAATCCGGCGACGTCTCCTTTCTATCCGCATCTGGTACAGGAGATCGAAGCCACTCGTCAGCCCGGCGAGATCGAGGTCGTCGCGTTGCCGGTCGCCACCACCGCCGAGATGGAAACCGCGGTCGGCACGCTGGCGCAAAAGCCGGGCAGCAGCCTGCTGGTCGGACCCGATCCATTCATCGTGGTCCGGATCAAACAGATCGCGCAGCTGGCAGCACAACATCGGTTGCCCGCGATTTCGGTCTACCGGCCGTTCGTCGTCGAAGGCGGCCTGATGTCCTATGGACCCGATACCGCGGACATCTTCCGGCGCGCCGCGGGATATGTCGACCGCGTTCTCAAGGGGGCAAATCCGGCCGATCTTCCGGTGCAGCAGCCGGACAAGTTCGAATTCACGATCAACCTCAAGACCGCGAAGGCGCTCGGACTCGCCGTGCCGCCGACATTGCTGGCCACGGCGGACGAGGTGATCGAGTGAAGCGGTGGGTGCTTTGTAGCCCGGATGAGCGCAGCGATATCCGGATGAGTCTATCGATTGGTCGCGCCCCGGATATCGCTGCGCTCATCCGGGCTACGAGGTAACCTACCCCTCTCCCCTTGTGGGAGAGGGTGGCTTCCCGAAGCGAAGACGGGTGAGGGGAACAGCGTCTCGTTGTGCGGCTCCCCCTCACCCGGCGCTGCGCGCCACCCTCTCCCACAAGGGGAGAGGGAAGAAAGCCTCACTTCGCCTTGGCGTAAATCCCCGCATAGGTGTCGCGCAGAATGTTCTTCTGCACCTTGCCCATGGCGTTGCGCGGCAGTTCCTCGACGAAGATCACCCGCTTCGGCATCTTGAACTTGGCCAGCCGCCCGTCGAGCGCGCCGAGCACGGTGGCTTCATCGACGCCGGCGCCCTTGTCGCAGACCACCACCGCGGTGACGCCCTCGCCGAAATCGGCATGCGGCACGCCGATCACGGCGGCTTCGATCACGCCGGGCATGGCGTCGATTTCGCTCTCGATTTCCTTCGGATAGACATTGAAGCCGCCGGAGATCACCAGATCCTTGCCGCGGCCGAGGATGTGGACATAACCTTTGCCGTCGATCTTGCCGAGGTCGCCGGTGATGAAGAAGCCATCGTCGCGAAATTCCGCCTTGGTCTTTTCCGGCATCCGCCAATAGCCCTTGAAGACGTTCGGGCCCGTGACCTCGATCATGCCGATGTTTTCGCGCGCCAGCTCCTTTCCGGTATCGGGATCGGTGACGCGCACGGCCACGCCGGGCAGCGCAT
>JAQGJF010000309.1 GCA_028290765.1 Tardiphaga sp. | reverse complement strand
CGGAATGGATGTCGACGCTGTCTCGACGGGGATGATTATCGAGGAACTCGCTTATGGCGATTTCAATGTTAGCGCTATAGGGGTGGTCCTGTCGCTGTGCGGCGCCGTCATCGAGCGCAACGCAACGGCCTCGGTAAAGCAAAGCTGGCTGCCCCGCGTTACGCGCGGCGAAGCGATTTTAGCGCTTTCGATCACAGAGCCGCATGCCGGTTCAGATGCGGGCGCGTTGCGCTTACGGGCGCGACGCGATGGCGATCACTACCTGCTCGACGGCGAAAAAACCTCCACGACTTTCGCGGATTGCGCAGACGCGTTCATCGTGTTCGCCAGAACCGACGACAAAATCGAGGGCGCGAAGGGCATCACCGCATTTCTTGTCCCCGGCGATACGCATGGACTTCAGCGCACCCGCTTCAACGACGTCGGCAGCCATATGTCCGGCAGGGGATCGGTGTTCTTCGATGCCGTCCGTGTGCCGGTCGATCATCGCCTGGGGGCCGAGGGCCAGGGATTCACGGAGGTCATGGCTGGCTTCGACTACAGCCGTGCGCTGATCGCGCTTCAGTGTATAGGCGCGGCGCAGGCCTCCGTGGACGAGGCCTGGGCCTATACCAGGGAGCGTCAGGCATTTGGCGGTCCGATCGCACAATTCCAGGGGGTGACGTTTCCCCTGGTCGAAGGAGAGACCCTGCTCGCCGCCGGTCGGCAGCTCGCGTACCACGCACTGGCCTTGCGCGACGCCGGGGCGTCCCACACCGTCGAAGCCGCCATGGTGAAATGGTTCGGCCCCCGGACGGCATTCGACGTCATCCACCAATGCCTCCTCACCTTCGGACATTACGGCTGGTCGATGGACCTCCCGCATCAGCAGCGCATGCGCGACGTGATGGGTCTCGAAATCGGCGATGGCACGGCCGGAATCATGAAGATGATCGTCGCTCGCGCCCGCGCGGGGCGTGCGGCGAACCCAAAATGAGCAAGGAGAACGCGGCGTGAAATATCGATCAGTATTCAGGCCGGGACTGTTTGACGGTCAGACCGTGATCGTTACCGGTGGCGGCAGCGGCATCGGTCGCTGTACCGCACATGAACTGGCGGCGCTGGGCGCCGATGTCGTGATCGTCGGTCGCAATGAGGAGAAACTGGCAAGCGTTCGCGCCGAGATCGTCGAAGATGGCGGCAAGGCTTCCACGATCGTCTGCGATATCCGCGACGAGGCCGCCGTGATCAATGCGATCGACCAGGTTTTGGCCGCCAACGGCCGCATCGACGGCCTGGTCAACAATGCCGGTGGCCAATACCGCGCAGCGCTGAAGACGATTTCGACAAAGGGTTTCGAGGCCGTTGTGCGCAACAATCTCACCGGCGGATTCATCTTCATGCGTGAAGTCTATACCCGCTGGATGGAGAGCAATGGCGGCGCCATCGTTAACATGATCGCCGACATCTCGAACGGCTGGCCGAATTTTGCGCATTCCGGCGCGGCGCGCGGCGGTATGCATACGCTGAGCGAAAGCGCCGCCAGCGAATGGGCCGCCGCCAATGTACGCGTTAACACGGTCGCGCCGGGCGCCATCGCCTCCAGCGGGCTGGACACCTACGACGCGCAACACACCGCCTACATCCAGAACGAGGTTGTCAGCAAGATTCCGCTGCAGCGGTTCGGGACCGAGTCGGAGGCGGCTGCCGCCATCGTATTTCTGCTGTCGCCGGCGGCGGCGTTCATCACCGGCTCGTGCATCCGGATCGACGGCGGAGCGCCGAACGCGCGGGAGATCTGGGGAACACTGCCGCGGTCGGACAAAAGCAAGCCGTTTAATGGTTTTCACCGCGCGGCGATGCCGGAGATCCTGTCAACGTCCGAATAAGTTTACCGAGTTGAATTTAGCAGCGCGAACGCGCGAATCATCAGGGAGGAAAGCGATGTCCGACAAAGTACTCTACGAGAAGAAAGGCGAGGTCGCCACGATCACGCTGAACCGTCCCGAGGTGAAGAACGCGATCGACCTCGACGTTCATCATCGGCTGCGCGAGATCTGGACGGACTTTCGCGACGACGACAAGTTGCGCGTTGCAATCCTTACAGGTAAAGGTGACGCGTTCTGCGCCGGGGCGGATCTGCGCACTCATGTGCCTGAATGGGCCGATGCCGGTCCGAGCCTTGCCCGCGACAAGCTGCCGGACGGCTTCGCCGGCGGACTCACACGCGGCCTGCACCGGATCTACAAGCCGATCATCGCTGCGTGCAATGGTTGGGTGCTGGGCGGCGGGCTCGAACTGGCCATGGCTTGCGACATCCGGATCGCTTCCGAACGTGCCCAGTTCGGATCGTTCGAGCTGCGGCGCGGCATGCACCCGGCCGACGGAGGCATCGTCCGCCTGGTCAACACCTGCGGTGTTGGCATCGCACTGGAAATGGAGCTGACCGGCGAGCCGATCAGCGCGCAGCGGGCCCTTGCCGCGAACATGGTCAGCAAGGTCGTGCCCCATGACGAACTGATGGCGGCAGCCGACGACATGGTCGCTCGCATTCTTCGCAATGACCGGCGCGCGGTGGAGTCGGCCAAGGAGACGATCTTCGAAGTCATCGGCCGGACGCTCGATGAGCAACTCAAGGTCGAGTGCCTGTTCGGATATGCGCTGTGCGGCGGCAACCCTGCCGTTGAACAGAGATCGCAGCAATTCTTCGAAAAGAAGGATGCCGGGCGTGCCGGCGTGAACGCCACGTCGCTGCAATCGTTACGAGGGGCGTGACGGGTATGGCAGCCAAGGCGCTTTCCGATTGCGGCGTCGTGGTTCTGGGCGGTACTGCCGGGGTCGGCTTCGAGACCGCGGCACGGTTTACCGAGAAGGGCGCGCGCGTGGTCATCATCGGCCGCCATGCGGAGCGCGGCGCCATCGCATGCGAAAAGCTGCGCGAACGCACACCCGGCGGCTGGGTACAGTTCGTCAAGGCCGACGCTTTGCTGCCGGAGGACGCGGCTCGGGCGGCGGAACAGGCTCACGCCCTGCTCGGTTCAATCGATGTCTTGATGTGCACCACGGGTCCCAGCGCGCCGCCTCGGCTGCTTCACAATATTCCGATCGAAAACATCAGGCCGAAGCTGGAGGAGATCATTCTCCCGCCGCTTCACATGATGCATGCGGTGCTGCCGGTGATGCGGGCGCAGAAGAGCGGTTCGATCATCACCGTCGCGTCCGATGCCGCCAAATTTGCAACCCCCGGCGAAACGCTGATCGGCGCGGCGATGGCCGCCATCGTCATGTTCTCGCGAGCCGCGGCGATCGAGGCCAAGCGCGACGGGATCAGAATTAATCTGCTGACGCCCTCGCTGATCGCGGGGACGCCGGGAGCAGGCCTGATTGCCGCCGATCCGTTTGCCGGCAAGATGTTCGATAAGGCTGCGACCCTGGCGCATCTCGGCGTCGCCGACGCGACCGATCTGGCGGAGGCGGCGTTGTTCCTTGCCGGGCCGCAGTCGCGCCGGATTACGGGCCAGGCGATCAGCGTCAATGGAGGAATTTCCGTCGGCTAGTTTTGCCGAACCGACTGTTTCCAAAAATAAACAAAAGGGGGAGGACGAAAATGTGGAGATCTGCCGAGATACGATATCTTCCGGATATCCCGCGTTACTGGTCGGAAAAGCGTCCCGGGAAGGTGGCGCTGATCGAAGGGTCGGCGCAGCGCACCTACGCGCAACTGGATGAGCGTTCCAGTGCGATCGCCAATCGCCTGCGCGAGATGGGAGCCAAGCGCGGCGATCCGATCGGCTATATCGGCAAGAATTCGATCGAGGTGTTCGAGGTCTGGTTCGCAGCGTCGAAGATCGGCTGCACCTTCGCGCCTTTCAACTGGCGTCTTGCCGTCCCGGAGCTGGCCGCGATTCTCGACGACGCGGGGCCGCCGATCGTCTTCGCCGGCGCCGACATCGCCGCCACGATGCGACAGGTCCGGGAGCGAACGGCTGCGAAATTCGAGATCGTCGAGTTTCAACCTTCGACCGTCCCTGATGGCGGCCTGGCATCCTGGGTCAAAGGGAGTCCGACCACCGATCCCGCCGTTGCAATCAGCGGCGACGACATCGCGCTGTTGTCCTACACCTCGGGGACGACCGGGCTGCCGAAGGGTGTTGCCGCGAGGCACGAGGCGTTCCAGTATTCCTTTCTCTGCGGGACGCTGGAACCGGCGCTTGCCCGGTATGACGACGACATTCTGGTGATGTCGATGCCGAACTTCCATCTCGGCGGAAGTTGGGTTTCGCTGGCGGCGCTGTACCACGGCGCGACGATATCGATCCTGCCCGCCTTCGATCCCGATGCCCTGATCGCGACGCTGCGGCGGGACCGCCCGACCGTCGTTCCTCTGGTGCCGACGGCGATCCAGCTGCTGGTGTCGCGACCGGACGTCACCAGCGAGGATTTTTCCTCGGTCAGGTCGATCATCTATTTCGGCTCGCCGATCGGCCAACAACTCCTGAAGAGCGCGATCGACAAGCTCCAGTGCGAGTTCTGCCAGTCGTATGGCACGACGGAAAGCTACTTCAACACCATCTTCCGGCATGAGGATCATCTGACGGCCGATGCCACGCGGCTTGCATCCTGCGGGCGGCCGCTGCCGATGGTCTATATGAAAATCGTCGACGGAAAGGGCGAGGAAGTGCCGCCCGGCACGGTCGGTGAACTGCTGGTCTATACGCCGATGATGATGTCCGGCTACAGGAACCGGCCGGAAGCGACGTCGGAAGCTCTCAAGGATGGCTGGTATCGAACAGGCGATCTGGCCAAAAAGGATAGCGACGGCTTTTTCTATATCGTCGATCGGGTCAAGGACATGATCGTTTCCGGTGGCGAAAACGTCTATTCTGCCGAAGTCGAGCTTGCCCTTCTGAAACATCCGGGAGTTGTCATGGCCGCCGTGATCGGAGTTCCCGATCCAGATTGGGGTGAGAAAGTAACGGCCGTGGTCGTTCCCAGACCAGGAACAGAGATAAGTGAGGAGGAGCTTCGGAAGCACTGCCGCGAATATCTTGCCGGATACAAGGTGCCGAAGACCGTGCTGTTCGAGACCTCGCTGCCGCTCACGCCCAGCGGAAAAGTGCAAAAAGGGCCGCTGCGGGAGCGCTTCCGGAATGCCTAACGCATGACGACTTTTGAAGTCACACGCCTGTCAACGTTCCCAACACGCGTCACTAAGCTCTTCATGGCAAATGCGCGGTCGTTGGATTGCCGGACGAAAAATGGGGAGAAAGGGTAGTGGTCGGCATCATCCGTTATCCGGTGGCAAGCTGTCGGAGGACACGGTCATCGCTCGAGTTCAATTGTCGGACCGCGCTTTTTGGGATGGCGGTTGTTGTCATTGGACAAGGAATAAGTACTTGAGCCCCATCTGTCTCGCGAAAAACTGGGCGGCGCCGGAGTCACTCGCTATCGATAATCATCGACCTCCGATGTACGAGAACACGGGGCGCTGCTAAAACCTATCCCCTGGTATGGACGGACCACGGCAATGACGGTTTTAGTTGAGAGCGATCAAGACGCACAATCTACGAAAGAGCGGATTAAGCGCGGTGCGCGCAAATTGTTTGCACTTCATGGTGTGTCGACGCGGTGACCGTGCGCGATATCGTGCGAGAATCGAAAACGAAAAATGCCTCGGCGCTCAACTATTACTTCGGATCAAAGGAGGAACTGATCCAGACGCTGATCTGCGACGCGCTCGCCGCCGCCAACCAAAGGTGGGACACCGCTCTGTCCGCGCTCGAGAAAGACGGCGGCCCCACCAATATCAGGCAGGTAATCGAGATCCTGGTGCTACGCGGGCTGCCCCCAACCGCGTCGGACGACGACGAAGCGTCCGCACGACTGTTCGCGACGCTGCTCCACACCCGGCGCCGTATCGTTACGGACACGGTCAAAAAGCTTGGATATTCGTCCTACAACCGCGCACTGGGTCATCTTCGCCGGCTGATGCAGCCAATGCCGCTGGCCGTCAAGAATCAGCGTCTGCTGTTTTACTTCTGGTCCTCGACATCGATTCTCGCAGTTCTCGAAGCTGCCCTCAATGAGAAAGGGCGGTTCACGCCTCCGTGGTCGGCCGCGGATCCGTTGCTCAACCTGGTGGATGCTGCGGTAGGAATGCTCGAAGCGCCACACACCGGCCGCGTAGCCCATGATCGAACAGCATAGTCTAACCCGGAGTTTGCACACCTAGCGGCGTGAGGTTTGGCGTGTCTGGGATTCGGATAGCTGGTGATGGCAGCAGTGAAAATAATCACCTGGTTGGCAATGATGATTATTCGCAAGCTGTCGTTAAGTGACACGGGTCAACGGTCGGTAGCACAGGATTCGCAGGCAGCCGTCTTTCCAGCATCAAAACAGCCGGGCCATGCCGATTGCTTGCCGCGACAGAACCTCCACGGTTGCCGAGCGGCCGGCCACAAGGGTTGCGCCGACGGGGATATTGTCGAGCGCGATACGCACCGGCACGCGCTGCGCCAGGCGTACCCAGTTGAAGGTTGGATTGATATTGGCAAGCAGGTTTGCGCCTTCGGCGCGATCGCGATCCTCGATGCCAGCGGCAACGCTCTCGACACGACCCGTGAGCCGCGCGGCTTCGCCCATCAGGTGGACGGTGACCCGATCACCGACGTGAATGCGCGACAGTTTGGTTTCCTCGAAATAGCCGTCGACATGGAGACTGTCGTCATCGACAAGAGCCATAACGCCCTTCCCCGCCGTCACATAGGTCCCGGGGCGAAGGTCCATATTGGAAATCGTGCCGTTCACCGGCGCATGAACCTCGCTGCGATCGAGATTGAGCTGGGCCACCGCCCGGTCGGCGACCGCCTGGTCATAGGCGGCCTTGGCCTGCAGCTGGGCAGCCAGCACCTGTTCCTGTTTTTGTTGCGAGATGGCATCGGTGGTGAGCCCGCGATAGCGCTTCAGGTCGCTCGTCGCCTGGTCAAGCGAAGCGCTGCGGCCGGCGATGACTGCTTCGGCTTGCTGCAACGCCAGTGCAAAACGCGCGCGATCGATACGAAAGATGACATCACCGCGGCGCACTCGTTGATTGT
>JAQGJF010000563.1 GCA_028290765.1 Tardiphaga sp. | reverse complement strand
TCAGGCACGCCAGCCGCGCCGACGGCAGCGTCGCCAGGATGCGCTCGGCGGTGACGCGCAACGCCTCGTTCAGCGCGGCGGAGTCCTCCCCGGTATCGAGCGCGACCGCGACGATCGGAGCCGCGGCGAGCTGCGCGGCGAGATCGGACTTCGGCTTGGGTTGCGTCAGATGACCGTTGAAGCGGCGGCGCAGCACCGTGCTGATCGGATCGCGTTGCAGCCGCTCCGATCGCGCGGTGAGTTTGACCTGGTCGGGATGCGCCAGCTCGAATGCCAGTTGCGATGCGGTGGGGTGGCGCCAGACCGGTTCGATCTCCAGGCAATGCAGGACGATTTCCTGCAGCCACGGCGGATAATCCGGCCTGAGCTTGCGCGGCGGGTGCGGATCGCGCCACAGCCGCCGCCGCATGCCGCGCAAGGTTTCGCTCTCGCCGAACGGCCGCACCCCGGTGGTGAAGAAGTAGAGCAGCACGCCCAGCGAAAACAGATCGCTGCGTGGATCGTCCCGCACCCCGAGCAGACGCTCGGGCGCCATGTAAGGCGCAGTGCCGTAAGGCAAGCGGAATTCTTCCTGCAGCAGGTCGGGCAATTGATTGTGATGCGACAGGCCGAAATCGATCAGGACCACCTCACCACCCGGACGAAACATGATGCTGCTCGGCTTGATATCGTGGTGGATCACGTTCTGCCGGTGCAGATCGGCCAGTGCCACCGCAATTTTTCCGACGATGATCCGTGCCTCTTCATAGTCGAGCGGCAGATCGGGCAACCGGCTGTACAGCGTCTTGCCCGGGATTCGTTCGATCACGACATAAGGTTGCCGGACGAAATCGCCGGTGCCGAAACAGGCCGGCACGTGCGGGCCTGACAGCCGCGGGATGATCATCTGCTCCATTTCAAAACTGACGATGGCGGCGGGATCCTCGCCCTCGGAGACCCGCGGCACTTTCATCAGCAGCGGCACAGCAATGTCGGAGCGCGTCACGCTCCACAACGTTGCCATGCCGCCGCGATGCACGCACTCTCCGACCGTAAAACCGTCGATGACCGCGCCGGATACGACCGAAGGCTTTTTTAGAAGGGGTTTGGCCATGGTTCACCTGCCCTCCGACAGGCGATCCGCCAGCCACGGCGGGAGGCCGTTGGCGCGGATCCGGGCCGCCGCCGTCCCGACGTCATAGGGCACCCGGCAATAGGTGATTTCCTGTTTCCCGGTATCGAGCATGGCAAAACTCGCAGCGGCGTTGCCATCGCGAGGCTGCCCCACCGACCCGAGCACGGCGAGCCATTGCCGTCCCGGCAGCAACTGCACCGGAACACCGGCGGTCGGCACGAAGCTCGTCATTTTCGCGGCGGAAGACATCGAGTAGAGCGCCGGTTGGTGGATATGGCCGCAGAAGGTGACGCGCGCGGTGGTCGCAATGATGCTGCGCGCGGCGTCGGCAGTGCCTTGCACGTAGCGCCAGCGCGCCGGATGGCTGGCTTCCGAATGAAGGTAGAGGCGATCCTCCTCGTGCGCGGTGAGCGGCAGCCCCAGCAAAAAGCGCCGTTGTTCCGCGCCGAGCCGGCCGCGGGTCCACTCAATGGCAGCCTGCGCCTCGGCATTGAACGTGTCGCTGGTGGAGCCGATGGCCTGGTCGTGGTTGCCGAGCACGGCCGTGGCGCCGCCATCGACCAGACCCATCACCGTGTCGACGGTCCACTCCGGATCCGCGCCGTAGCCGACATAGTCGCCAAGCAGGATGAAGCGTTCTGCCTTGCGCGCGCGCGCCATCTCAAGGCATGCGCTGAGGGCCTGCCGGTTGGCGTGAATATCGGCAAAGATCGCCAGCAGCACGATTTCCTCCGCGCCAATATTGTCGGCGAAGCTTGTGCCAGACTTGACTGAGATCAAGCAAGACAACGCCGGCCGCGCGATCATCGCGAGGCCGGCGGCGCTCGTGGCTAAAACTCAGCGCTTGCGGGGTGCTTCGAGCCCTCGGAGCAATAACGCCAGCATGACGTCGATCCGCGCCCGCAGCTCCGGATCGCTCCATTCCTCGGAATGGGCGGGATGATGGAAACGGACGGTGGCATCGAAGACCGCTCGCGCGGTCGCCTTGACATCGGCGACCTCGAAGACGCCCTGCTTCACGCCGTCGGACAGGATATGCGCGACCTGATCGACCAAACCCTCCTTATGGGCCTTCACCACCTTGCACGCCTCTTGCGCCAGCGTCAGATAGGTCGCGAACATCTCGGGATCGTCGCAAACCTTCTTGTGCTTGATCGCAACCATCGCGCGCAGCCAGCTCTCCAGCCTCGCCGGTGCCGGCCCGGATTCTTCCGCGATCTTCTGCAGCGGCGCGTTGACGCGGTCGAGCCAGCGTTTGGCCACCGCCTCGCGCAACGAAGCCTTGCTGGGGAAATGACGGTAGACGCTGCCGTGGCTCACATCGAGCGCACGGGCAACGTCAACCACCGTAGCTTTGGTCAAGCCGAAGCGTCGCAGCACCTCCTCGGTGGCTTCGAGAATTCGCTCCGGGGTCAAAACCACTGCTTCATTCATCGATGCACCGTGTGCTTTCGCTAAGGCCCTGTTAGTGGGCGAGTTTCGCGGCCTGCGCAGCCAGATGGCGGGCCACGCTTCTGTTGAGCCAGCGTTGAATTTGTGTGGTCAGATATAAGATCTCGATCGTCATGGCATAGTCCTCTGAAAAACCCGGAACCCGCGATCGATCGGTCGAGGGCCCCGCTGACGCCTATCAATGGCGTCGAAAAGGGATATAGCATATCTCGCTGACAGATTTCAATATCTGTCAGTCAATGTTTCGTGACCGCCCTCCGGCCCCGGCCGGCCGCCCCGCAGTCGGCCATTGGCCCACCTGGCCGCCGGGCCCCGGCGTTTGTCTCACCGGGGCCTGTCTGCTAAAGCGCGGCGTAACCTCCTAAAACCCCCAGAGTCGTCGATGATCCCTCGCTATACCCGCCCGGAAATGGCCGCCATCTGGGAACCGCAGACCCGCTTCAAGATCTGGTTCGAGATCGAGGCCCATGCGGCCGACGCGCTGGCCGAACTCGGGGTGATTCCGAAGGACGCCGCCAAAACCATCTGGGCCAAGGCCAGGGAAGCCACCTTCAATGTCGAGCGGATCGACGAGATCGAGCGCGAGACCAAGCACGACGTCATCGCCTTCCTCACCCATTTGGCCGAGATCGTCGGGCCCGAGGCGCGTTTCGTCCATCAGGGCATGACGTCGTCGGATGTGCTCGATACGTGTCTCAACGTGCAGCTCACCCGTGCCGCGGATCTGTTGATCGCCGACATCGACAAGGTACTGGCAAGTTTGAAGAAACGCGCCTTCGAGCACAAAATGACGCCGACCATCGGCCGCTCGCACGGCATTCACGCCGAACCGGTGACGTTCGGGCTGAAGCTTGCTTATGCCTATGCCGAATTCAGCCGTGCCCGCGAGCGCCTCGTCACCGCGCGCAAGGATATCGCGACCTGCGCGATCTCGGGCGCGATCGGCACCTTTGCGCAGATCGACCCGCGCGTGGAAGAGCACGTCGCCAAGGCGATGGGCCTCACGCCGGAGCCGATCTCGACCCAGGTGATCCCGCGCGACCGTCACGCGATGTATTTTGCCACCCTTGGCGTGATCGCGTCCTCGGTGGAACGGCTCGCCACCGAGATCCGCCATCTGCAACGCACCGAGGTTCTGGAAGCCGAGGAGTTTTTCTCGGAAGGCCAGAAAGGCTCGTCGGCGATGCCGCACAAGCGCAATCCGATATTGAGCGAAAATCTCACCGGCCTCGCCCGCATGGTGCGCGCCTATGTGACGCCGGCGATGGAAAACGTCGTGCTGTGGCACGAGCGCGATATTTCGCACTCCTCCGCCGAGCGCATGATCGGGCCTGACGCCACGGTGACGCTCGACTTCGCGCTGAACCGCCTCGCCGGCCTGGTCGAGAAGCTGCTGGTCTATCCGCAAAACATGCAGAAGAATCTCGACCGCCTCGGCGGCCTCGTGCATTCGCAGCGGCTGTTGATCGCGCTGACGCAAAAGGGCGCCAGCCGCGAGGACGCCTAC
>JAQGJF010000544.1 GCA_028290765.1 Tardiphaga sp. | reverse complement strand
TGAAGGCCGGGGCCAGCGTACGGCGCTGATGCTTCCAGGCACGGCCCTCGGCGAGCAGCAGGCCTTCCCCGAGCATCGGCCGCAGCACCCTGATGCCGGGCGGGGTGCGGGTGTAGTTCTCGTAATTGTCGACCAGCACGTGGCGGATCGCGTCCGGTGTATTGAGGATGAAACTGGCGTGGTTGAGGAACCGGCCCTCGACGATGTCCTCTTCATAGGCGCGCTGCCCCCAGGTCCCGATCATGCTCTGGCGCATCGCCGCCATCCGCCCGAACGGGCCCATGGTTTGCGGGGCGCGGGGCGGGCTCGGCGGCACCAAGGGCTGGCGCGCGAGGGGCATGTCATAGGCTTCGGCAATACTCACCTGGACCTCCTTGAGCCTCGCACTTCCGAGAGGCACCGGAACACCGTCGCTCGACTGAATATAGTCGAGAATCCGGGGCGCTACGAGGGCGCTTGCGCAGGCCAAACCGTCAATAGGTCAGCTCGGCGATCGTGATCCGGTTTTCGGCAGCGGGCCAGCCGCGTGCGACGATCCGCTCCTGGTTGAACAAGGCCGTGACCGGACGCCCGATGTCAGCGGCGGCAAGCCGCAGCGTCGTCACCGAATCGGTCGGCACGCCCGGCTTCGCATCGGCCGGCTCCTGGCCGTCGAGCAGCACCACGTCGCGTGGCAGCCCGAAATAGCCGCGCGGCCGCGACAGGATCACGACCGCCTCGGCGCCGGCATCGGCCGGCCCAAGCGGACGCGCGGCACGAAGATGCAGGACATCGCAGGAGCGTGGGAACGGCGAGCGGTAGAAATGCGTAATGGGGGACCCGGCGGCACTGAGTACGATTTCCAGCGTCCATGTCGGGTCGACCTGCGCCGGGCCCCATCGCCCGTCGGCCGCGGTCCGGGAAACATGAAGCGCGCCGCCGATGCGTTCGCCGCTGTCGGGCGAGGTCCGAAAGATTTCGACCGAGGCGTCGGCGACCGGCCGGTTGGTCGGCACGCCGCCGGGCGTGCCGGTCACCAGCCCGCTGAGCCTGACCTGGGGCTCCGGCGTGATCGCGATGAAATCCGGCTCGCGCCCGACGATGAATTTGTAGATCTCGCGGAACGCGCGGGGATGAAAAGCGGTCTCGCGATGGTCGATTGTTCCGAGCGCCAGATTGGTGGCGCCGCGCAGCGCCGGACCCTCCGTGGTGACGCCGGTCGTCGTGCCCGGCTTGCCGACGAAACGGCCGTCGGCCTGGGCATATTTGTCGTAGCCGTCGCTGCGCAAGGTCAGGAACGCGGTGCCCGGCGTCACTTCGCTCTCGCCCTCATTGAGGGAGCGCAGGAACGGCCCGCGGCCGTTGAATTCATTGCCGGGTCCCTCGTCCCCATCGTAGACGCCGTGGTTGGGAACGCCGCACAGCACCGCGTGGCTGACGTCGGCGCCGCCGCCATTCTTGATGAAGCTGCGCACCGGATTGCCGCCGCGCGAATTGGCGACCAGCGCCACCCGCGGCGCGCCGGACCGGCGCTTCAGTTCCTGGATGGCGTCGCCGAGCTCGCAGCGCTGGTCTTCGGTCGAAGAGCGGTCCTTTTGCGGCACCCCGTCATCGGTTCGTGCCAGCGGGTCGGTAAAATTGATCGCGAACAGCCGGTCGCGCGCCAGGCCGTTGGATTCCATTCGCCACAGCGTGGTCATCCACAGCGCCGCATGATCGCCATTGCCGTGGACGAACAGGATCGGCGGAACCTGCGACGCCCGTGGGGCAACGGGATTGCTCTGTGCTGCAGCGCCGAAACCGAAGCTGTTGGCCGCCAAAGGCAAGGCTACGACCCCTTTGAGGATCGATCGCCGCGATACGCGCATTTTGTGGCCTCCCGGAATGTTCGGCGCCTGTGGGCCCGATTGAGCCACTGATAGCAATGTGGCTACTGGACAGCCAAGGAGTTTCAAAGGCATCACTGGGCCGGCGGGAATCACCGGCAGGACTGATGCCGGCTGCCCGGCAGGGACGGAACGACGATGGTTGAACAACCGAAACCAAGCGTATTTTCAACCGATGGCGTCGCGGCCCCGCTGCGGCATTCGACGTTCCGGCGGATCTGGCTGGCTAGCCTGCTGTCGAATCTCGGCCTGATGATCCAGGGCGTCGGCGCCGCCTGGGCGATGACGCAGATGACTTCGTCTGCCGACAAGGTCGCGCTGGTGCAGACCGCCTTGATGCTGCCGATCATGCTGATCTCGATGCCGGCCGGCGCCGTCGCCGACATGTATGACCGGCGCATCGTCGCGCTGGTTTCGCTCTCGATTGCGCTGGTCGGCGCCACCGCTTTGTCGGTGCTGACGTTCCTGGGCATGGTCACGCCGGAAATCCTGCTGGCCTTCTGCTTCATCGTCGGTAGCGGCATGGCGCTGTTCGGGCCGGCCTGGCAGGCGTCGGTCAGCGAACAGGTGCCGGCCGAGACGATGCCGGCGGCGGTGGCGCTGAACGGCATCAGCTACAACATCGCGCGCAGCTTCGGCCCTGCGATCGGCGGTATCGTGGTGGCGACCGCCGGTGCGGTCGTCGCCTTTGCCGCCAATGCGCTGCTCTATATTCCGCTGTTCGTCGTGATGTTCCTGTGGAAGCGCAGCATCGAACCGTCGCGGCTGCCGCGTGAGCAATTGAACCGGGCGATCGTGTCCGGCGTGCGCTACATCCGCAATTCGCCCTCGATCCGCATCGTGCTGGCGCGCACGCTGGTCACGGGGATCGCCGGTGGCTCGGTATCCGCCTTGATGCCGCTGGTCGCACGCGACCTGCTGCATGGCGGCGCGCAAACCTACGGCATCATGCTCGGCGCGTTCGGCATGGGTGCCGTGATCGGCGCGCTGAACATCGGCGAAGCGCGCAAGCGGCTGAGCGGCGAGGCTGCGGTGCGCGCCTGCGCGCTGATCATGGGCGTCGCCATCGCGGTGGTCGCAGTGAGCCGCGAGCCGGTGCTCACGGCCGCGGCGCTGGTGGTGGCAGGATCGGTGTGGATGCTGGCGGTCGCCTTGTTCAATATCGGCGTGCAGCTTTCGGCGCCGCGCTGGGTCGCGGGCCGCTCGCTGGCGGCGTTCCAGGCGTCCATTGCCGGCGGTATCGCGATCGGAAGCTGGGGATGGGGCCATCTCACCGACATGGTCGGCGTGGAGATGGCGCTGTTGATCTCCGGTCTCACGATGTTTGTCTCGCCGCTGCTCGGACTGTGGCTGCGCATGCCGCCGGTCGGGACCAAGATCGAAGACGCGGATGTGCTGGCGGATCCGGAGGTCCGCCTGATGCTGACCGGGCGCAGCGGGCCGCTGGTGGTCGAGATCGAATATCGCGTCGATCAGGAAAGCGCCCGCGCTTTCCACAACGTCATGCAGGAGGTGCAGCTCAGCCGCCAGCGCAACGGCGCCTATGGCTGGTCGATCGCCCGCGATATCGCCGATCCTGAAATCTGGCTCGAGCGCTATCATTGCCCGACCTGGCTCGATTATCTGCGCCAGCGCAATCGCTCGACGCAATCGGAGCGCGCGCTGCATCAGCGCGCGATGGATTTTCACCTCGGGCCCGATCCGGTGCGGGTGCGGCGCATGCTGGAGCGGCCGTTCGGGTCGGTGCGCTGGAAGGAAGACACGCCGGACCGCGCCGCCAACGAGGTATTGCCCGTGGCGACCGCCGCCGGCGGCAGCACATAATTCCTGGGGTCGCTATCCCGCGTCCGGGGCTAGCGCCCGTGATCGGCCATGGTCTTGGCGCAGGCCCGGCTGATCCGGCTGCGGTTCTGCTGCAAGCACCCCAGAACGACCTGGTCGCCGTCATTCATGTGGGCGCGGCAAAACCGCGCGACGTCGCGGGCACAGGCATCGTGGCCCTGCTGCGCCGACGCCGCCGAAGCGATCAGAACCAATGGAATAATGAAAACAAA
>JAQGJF010000307.1 GCA_028290765.1 Tardiphaga sp. | reverse complement strand
ATGCGGTGGCGCTGGCCAAGAACAAGAAGCCCGGCCTGATCCTCGCCGACATCCAGCTCGCCGACGGCTCGTCCGGTCTCGACGCGGTCAACGAACTCTTGCGCGTGTTCGAGGTCCCGGTGGTCTTCATCACCGCCTACCCCGAACGCTTCCTGACCGGCGAACGCCCCGAGCCGGCGTTCCTGATCTCAAAACCGTTCCAGCCCGCAATGGTCTCCGCCGTAGCCTCCCAGGCGCTGTTCTTCCAGCGGAATTCGAAGAACCGGGTGCCGAAGGCGGCCGCGGGCTAGGCTGAAGGCTGCGTGAGTTGAATTGATCCGGCGCGCTGAAGGGCGCGCCGGATTTTTTTGCGCGTTCGCCAAACCTCGCGTCGTCCCGGCGAATGCCGGGATCCATAACCACAGGATCATGTTGTTTAATGAAAGAGGCATCCGCTTGCGTGCCTCAACGCAGAAGCCGCGCCGTATGGATCCCGGCTTTCGCCGGTACGACGCTAGATTCTGGCGAGGCGAATAAAGATTCCAGCAAAGCGAATAGACAAAAAGCAGGGCGCGACCGGCATCACCACGGTCGCGCCCTACATCGCCGGTCAATGGGGCAGGGGGAATAACCGGCTGCCGGGATGACTCCGACGCCCCCGACTCGTTCCAATCAGCGCAAAATATTTTCGTACACGGTTAAGTGATCGCAAGCCCTGCGACCTGAAACGGTTTGTTCGCGTTGTGTTTACGATCGCCATGGGGCGAGGGACAAACCATCATGTCACAGATTCATAAGGGAATTTTCGCGGCATTGGCCGTCGCGCTGACGGGCGGCGCCGCCCAGTTCGCCTCCGGCCATGATCTCGCCGGCCTGCAGGCGGCCTTCGTCGCTCCCGAAACCGGCGTCAACCGCGCCGCCAAGGCCGATCGCGCGGCCGTCGTGCCGGCGCGCGGCCAGACCCAGACGATTGCGCTGCGGGTCGACGGCGTGGCCGACACCTCGGTCCTGGTCCGCGTGCCCGTGGCCGAGGAAACCCGCGCCCGTCCGGCGGCCCCCGCCTTCGCGAAGCCCGGCAAGACGGCCGTGGCCTGCGAGCCCGTGGTCAGCGTCTTGACCGAGGTCGCAAAGCTGCTGCAGCCCGGGCGTTGCGTGACCTGAGGGGCGCTGCCTTCTCGTCATTGCGAGGAGCGTTTGCGACGAAGCAATCCATGCTTCCTTTGCGGCTCGATGGATTGCTTCGCTGCGCTCGCAATGACGGCTGAATTTGACTGCGCCCACGCAAAATCCCGCCCGACGGGCAAATCACCCAAAACCTGTCCAGCCCCTCGCGAAAAAATATTCCGCTTCCCTCGTCGGGCAAATCAGCGCTACCAGCTCGGCCCGTCCTTTCCCGGCAAGAGGGGCGGTCGCGCGTCGTCACGAACGTGGGAGGGGATGCGGTGGACGCGGCAGCGTCGGCGCGCAACGGTGTCGCAGGGCGAGTTTTTCGTGAGCGATACCTGCGCGCAGGACGAACGGCGCTAAAGCGTACGGCAAAACCGTGTGGTCCCGACACCCGTTGCTGGTGTCAAGCTGCCGGTGGCGACCTCGATCCGACCGGATCGAAGAGCCATCAAGCCGGCAGCGACGGTGACAAGACGAATTCGTCGCCGGGGAGAGCACGGCATAAGCCGTAAAGCCATTGCGCAGGGAATGCCGGAGTGCCTCCGCTGAACCTGTATGCTCGTGTGCGGTTCTTCGCACAATTTTGCACACGAGACCGCGGGTGCAGCGTGCATCCGGCATTCCCTGCTCCCTCTTTTTCGAGGGGACAGACGTTCCCAGCAAAGCTCGGGCAAACCA
Source organism: Tardiphaga sp. (assembly GCA_028290765.1). The sequence continues at coordinate 2,606 of JAQGJF010000307.1, read as the reverse complement.
TGCCGCGAGAAGGCGGACGTGTGTTTGCTGCTTGAATCGGGATCTCACCACGTCATTGCGAGGAGCGTTTGCGACGAAGCAATCCATTCTTCCTTTACGCGGTGAAATGGATTGCTTCGCGGAGCCTGTCATCGGGCGCGCATTCGCGCGACCCGTTGGCTCGCAATGACGTTGTTAGTAGGCTGGCCAAAGGCGCTCTTGCGCCGTGCCCACCATCTACCATCGAGTCGTCGTGTTAAAGGGTGAGTACGCTTCGCTTTGCCCACCCTACGAAATGGTCATTGCGGCTATACATGCCCCATCATCTGCCGTTCCCGCGCATACCGCACCAGCGCGACAAAGCGATAGATACCGTGGACGAATTTGCCATAGGGCATGGTGATAAAGAGCGCAAACACCACACCGAGATGCAGCGCCAGCAGCGGTCCCATCGCGGCCGTCTCGCGCAGCAGCAGCAGCGCCATGCCGGTCAGGCCGGTCATGAACAGCATGAGAATGAAGCCGACATCCATGCCGGTGCGCTGCGGGTCGACCAGCGCCGGGTCGCGCTTCCACTTTTCGGCCCACAGGCCGGCGGGGCCGATCAGGAGGCCGATGCCGCCCAGCGTGCCGAGCACGACCGGCAGGTCCCACCAGGCATAGGGTGCCTCACGCGCCAGCAGATAGTGATAGAGCGTCGCTACCGAGGTCGAGGCGAAGCATAGAACGAAGCCGTAGAACGTGAAGTGATGAAAGATCTTGCGCCGGTCGGTCGGCCGTTCGTCCTCGTTGACGCAGCCGACGCCGCCGCCATCGAGATAGCGCAACTGCCCGGCATCCTTCATCGCCTGCCACAGCGAGCGCGGGTCGACCGCCATGCCGATTGGTTCACCGATGTCGCGCCAGAAGGCCCGCACGCCCATCGCCAACGCCACCAGCGCATAGAGAAACACCGCGCCGAACAGCGCCGCCATCGCATTGTGCGGCATCAGTTTATAGAACGCCCCGGGGCCGGTATGGACGCCGAACAGCACTTGGGCGTCGTTGAAGGCGGCGAAGCCGAAGATGAACAGCGCCACGCTCAGTGCCGCGATGATGCTGATGGCGAGGCCGTTGCGCGCGAACAGTCCGGAAAAAGCCCGTGGCCAGGCATAGGCGGCGTAGGATTCCGCCCGCGCGATCGCCAGCGTTTGCGGCACGTTGACGTTGAATTCGTGCGGCGGCGAGAACTGGCAATCGGTGTAGCAGGCGCCGCAGCTGTGGCAGAGATTGGCCAGATAATTGAGGTCACCGTCGGAAAACGAGCGGCGCATTTCCATCGCCGGAAACACCGCGCACAGCCCTTCGCAATAGCGGCACGAATTGCACACCGTCATCAGACGGTCGGCCTCTTCGAGAATTCGGGTTCCGTGCATGTCGTGTGCGGCTTTCATTCAGGCGGTGACCGTAGGATGGGTTGAGCTTTTGCGAAACCCATCGCCCCAAGGATTGATGGGTTTCGCGAAGAGCTCAACCCATCCTACAGACTATTTCTTCGTCAGCCCTTTGCCTTCCAGCCAGGTCTGGATCAGCGCGGCCACTTCGGCATTGTTCTTGTCCATCATCATCATGTGCGAATTGCCCTTGATGCCGGCCTTGGGCAGATCGACGATGTCGGCGCTGCCGCCGGCCGCCCGGATGCTGTCGGCGAAGGCTGTGCCGGTGGCGCGGATTTTCGGCCAGCGCGAATCCGCCTCGATGAAGTCGCCATAGACGAACAGGGTCGGAATGGCCTTCAGCACGTCCGCCTTGGCCGGATCGCCGATGCCGGCGGGCTCGACCGCCACCAGCGCCTTGACTTTGTCGGGCCGGGCCTGCGCCGCCTTGAAGCCGAAGGTGCCGGCTTGGCTGTGAAACAGGATCACGCAGGGACAGACCCGATCGATCTCGGCGATATAGGCCGCCAGCGTCGCGTCGTCGGTGGTGGTCCAGCGCGGCACGTTCTGCTTGGTGAAGTTGTCGTAGCCTTCGTTGGGAAACTGACTGCCCGGATTCAGCTTTCGTTTTGGCGGGTCGGGATCGTAGGAGCCCGGCCCGGCGCCGATGCGAAAGCGTTCGAACGGGTCGCGGGTGGTCAGGAAGATCGGCTCGCTCTTGAAGATGTCGGGATATTGCGCCCAGCCGGCGCGGCCGCGTTCGACGGCGTCGGAATTGTAGACGCCCCAGCCCTTGCGCAGGAAGAAATTCAGCCAGCCTTCGCGCCCGTCCGGCGTGGTCTCATAGGTGACCCCGGTGAGGCCGCCGCCATGCCACATCAGCAGCGGATAGGCGCCGGTTTCTTTAGTCGGCAGGAAATACTGCACATACATCTGCTCGACCTGGTAGGTGCCGTTGGGATCGTCCTTGGCCGGCACGCCACCCGGCGCGAAGGTGACTTCCTTGACCGGCTTGCCGCTGATCTCGACCAGGCGCCCGCCGACATGGAACGAGCCCATCGCGCGTAGCGAAATCGGCTCCTCGGCGTAAGCCGATGCCGTCAACGTCGCGGCGGCGAACGTGGTGGCGGCAATCAATTTCGAAATGCGCGACATGATCCCTCCCTGTGCGACGTGGTCAACCTCTGCCCGCTTGCGGCAGCACTATCGCAT
>JAQGJF010000525.1 GCA_028290765.1 Tardiphaga sp. | reverse complement strand
TTTTCGCGAAGGCCGCCGCGCCTTCATGGACAAGCGCCCGCCGCAATTCCGCGGCCGCTGACCGGAGCGGTACCCCACGTCAACTAAAAGTAGGGTGATTTGATCGGGGCCAAATCGTTAGCGCCGTCATTGCGAGGAGCTCTTGCGACGAAGCAATCCAGTCCTTTCTTGCGGTCTGGACTGCTTCGCAAGAGCTCGCAATGACAGAGTTGGCGATGCCGAATCAACTTAAAGCCACCCCGCCCTAGGCCTGCAACGCCGGCGCCGCCGGAATCGCCACGCAGCGCAACAGCGCACGCGCCAATTCCGAAGAGGCCAGCGGATACTGGATCAGTTCCGATACCCCTGAAGCGGCCAGCGACCGAACGGTCAAGGTGTGCGCCGAAGGCGTGGCCAGGACGATGGGCAGGCCCGGGGCCATCTCGTGCAGCGCGATGGCGAAATCCATCGCCGACGTCGTTCCCGGCTGGTGACACACCAGCGCGACGTCGAATCGCTCGGGCGTGGCGCGGTAGGCGTCCGCCAATTCGGCCGTCGTCATGAAGCCGATCGGCTCATAGCCGAGCGCGGCCAGGATTTCCTCATGCCGCAACAGGCGCTCGTGGTTGGTTTCAAACACCAGAACCGTCTCCCCGACACCGCGGCCGACGATGCCGGGCGCATGCTGCAGCGAGGCCGGCTCGTTCAACGACATGCACGGAAGCCAGACGTCGAAGCGCGTTCCGGCGCCCGGCGCGCTTTCCACCTGCATGGCTCCGCCGTGTTCCTGCACAATGACCCGGGCTGTCGCCAGACCGAGCCCGTTGCCGGCGAGCCGCGTCGTGAAAAACGGCTCGAAGATCCGCTCCAGCGTCGCCTCGTCCATGCCTCTACCGGAATCCGACACCGAAATGACCGTGAAGCATCCGGGGCCAACCTCATCGGAGCCGACGCGAACGGGGTATTTGACCTCGCGCACCTCGATGGCGACCTCGATGACGCCGGGGTCATCCATCGCCTGGGCGGCGTTGTTGCAAAGGTTCAGGATGACCTGCTGCAATTGCGCGGGCTCCGCCGACACCAGCGTGTCCTCGGACGTCTCGCGAACCTCGATCCTGATATGCGGCGGCAGCGATACCGCGAGCAGCGAGCGCGTTTCCGCCACCAGCGCCTTGACGCAGACACGCTCGCGCCTCGCATCGCCACGGCGGCCGAATGTCAGGATCTGGCCGATGAGTTCGCGCGCGCGCTCACCGGCGAGGCGAATTTCAGCGAGGCTGTTGGCCGGCCGGCCCCCCGACCGGACATGGGCATTGGCCATTTCGGTATAGCCCAGGATCGCGCCGACGATGTTGTTGAAATTATGCGCGATGCCGCTGGCAAAGGCACCGATCGTTTCCATCCGGCGCGCCTGCTGCAGGCTGGCTTCCAGCCGCTGCTTCTCCTGTTCGAGCATGACCTTGCCGACGGCATTGGCGATGGCGTCGAACGCCATGCGGAACAGGCCGAATTCACCCGACAGCGCAAAATCCCCTGGATCAACGGCATCGAAGCCCAGGATCGCGCCCGAATCGCTGCCGCCCGTACTTGGAATACACAGCCAGCCATGAAGGCCATTGGTGATGAGGAGATTCGCGGCCTCGTCGGGCCGCGACCATCTGATTTTCGGCAGATAGATCGCGCCGCCGGGTCCCCGCACGAAATGCGATTCGAGATCCAGGGCGCGCTCCGGCCAGCCAGATGGAAATTCCACCTCCTCGCGGGCCCACCGATAGACCTGCCTCGGCTTGCCGGCCATGACGAAATAGGCGCGATCGGCGCCAATGCATTCGGCCAGTTCGCCGAGCGCACGTTCGACAACCGCGGTAATTTCGTGGTTTTGCGAGTTGACGAAGTCCATCGAAATGCTGGCGATCACATGCTCGAAAGTCGCGCGCCACTGCAATGCGAGCGTTCGCGCCCGCAACCGCAGCCCGAAATGAACCAGAATCACCAGCAGCAGCAACGACGTCGCATAGAGCAGAAGGCGGTAGCGGCGCGCCGACGACCGCGCGGCGACCTGGCGTGTGACGATCAGCGACCGAAGAATTTCCTGCTCGGGGTCGCCGGCGACGACGAACAATGCCTTCATCACGGCGTCGAGCGCCGGCAGCACGTCATGCAGGATACGTCCGTGCGCCAGCAGCGCCCGGATCGATTCGTCGTCGTGCTGCAAGGTGGCCAGCTGCTCCAGCCGATCCTGGACATCGCGCGCGGCCGCCGGCGACGTATCCAGCGTCAAATGCAGCATGGCGGCGGAAAGGGTGGTAACGGCCGCCACGACGGGTCCGTTGCCGTCCGCCGCCGCCAGGCGCCCGCTGAGCAGCCCGAAATAGGTCAGGGAATTCTGCAACAGGGCATTCTGGCTCTTGAACTGTTCGACCATTCCTTCTTGCTGGGCGCATCGTGCCGCGAGATGATCGATGGCGGCAAGCTGCTCTTCGTCTCCCCGCGCGGCTTTGCGCAACCGGTCGAGCGACTCGTTGATGCCATTCAATCGGCGCACCAACCCGTCGTAATTCCGCGACAGGCCGGCGCGCGCCGTGAGAACTTCGCGGTGCAGCGCGCGGTCATTCTTGGTGAAATCGTCCAGCGCGCGAACCTCGCGATCGAACAGTGTCGAATTCAGGTTCAATCCGCTCACCAGGAGCCAGGTGAGGAGCAGAAACAGCACCGCGATCGTGGCGCAGATCGACCGCATCACGAACCTCCGTTCGAGGCGCCGCGACAGGTCCCGGTCAGGGTGTTGAGATACGCCACGATCTGCTCGATTTCCGGATCGCTCAGCGTCGAATTCAGCTGGGCGAAGCTCATCCGGCGAACGGCGTCCTCGAGCGTCGGCGCACTGCCGTCATGGAAATAGGGCGGCGTCGTCGCGACGTTGCGCAAGCTCGGCACCCGGAGGATTTCCGGCTTCGATCCCGCCAACGGATGAAATATGCCCTGCCGTTGGAACAGGTTGCCGCCGATATTGACGCCTTGATGACAGGAGACGCAGCCGAGCGATTTGAACAACCCGTACCCGCTCAACTCCTTGGCTGACAAGGCGGTGGAATCGCCGGCGAGCCATCGATCGAACCGGCTGCCGGTCGTGATCAGCGATCGCTCGAAGCTGGCGATGGCATCCAGGACGTCCGCGGCCTCGGGATCGCGGCCATAGGCGACGATGAAATGCTGGCGTATGTCCAGATCCGCTTCGAGCTTTTTGACTACATCCGGCATGCTGCTCCCCATCAGCTGCGGATTCTCGATGGTCGCAGCGGCCTGCGATTCGAGGGTTCGAAATGTTCCTTCCCAATTGAAACGAAAACTGAGCGCGGCATTGAACACGGTCGGCGTGTTGAACGGCAGGCTCGATCCGTCAAGGCCGATATCGCGGCGATTGTCGCTGGCGCCATTGGTCCGCAGATCGTGGCAGGATGAGCAACTGCGGGTATCGTC
>JAQGJF010001078.1 GCA_028290765.1 Tardiphaga sp. | reverse complement strand
AGTTTTCTTCAGCCGGATCGACGATCTGGACCAGCGTGCCGTGCGCGCCGGATGCCGACAACCCGGCCAGCATGTTTCTGATCTCGGCGATCGGCGACCAGAAGTCCGACAGCACCACGATCTCGGCCAGTGCCGAGGGCACAAAGGACGGCGGCAGGCTGGCCCGCGTGGCGTCATCGTGCAGCATCGCCTGCGCCATCTTGTCGATCACGCTGCGGCTGGCGGTCGGATTCATCAGGCCGGGAACGCCGACGCGTTCGCCGCCGGCGACCAGGAGTTCGGCGAGCGCGAAGGTGACGATCAAGCCGCGTTCGAGCTTGCTGTCGCGCGCCGCCTTGGAGGCAAAGGCCATCGACAGCGAGCGGTCCGGCCACAGCCACACGGTGTGCGCGGCCTCCCATTCCTGCTCACGGACATATAAATGATCGTCGCGCGCCGACCGGCGCCTGTCGACATTCTGCGCCGGTTCGCCCGACACGAAGCGGCGATACTGCCAGAAACTTTCGCCGGCGCCGGCGCGCCGCCGTCCATGCAGGCCGTGAATCACATTGGCGGCGATGCGGCGGGCCTCCAGCACGAGACGCGGCAGCGACGCGGCGAGCGTGCGGCTTTCGCCATCGGCGCGTCGGACTGCGAGAATCTCCTGTTTTGTGTGCTCCGTCGCTGCCGCCATCAACCGATCCGTGTCTTCAACTGACGGATCACGTCGGGAATGGTACGGCCTTCGGCGCGGGCCGAGAACGTCAACGCCATGCGGTGTTTGAGAATAGGCTCGGCAAGATCGAGCACGTCGTCGATCGATGGCGCCAGCCGTCCATCGAGCAATGCGCGCGCCCGAACCGCCAGCATCAGCGACTGGCTGGCGCGCGGACCCGGGCCCCAGGCGATCAGCTTGCCGGTGTCGCCGCCGTCCGGACCCGGCCGCGCCGATCGCACCAGCGTGAGGATCGCTTCCACCACGCTGTCGCCGACCGGCAATCGCCGCACCAGCCGCTGCGCGGTGACGAGAGTGTCGGCGCTCATCGCGACCTTGGCGAGCGCGCCTTCCGCGCCGGTGGTGTCGAACAGGATGCGCCGCTCGGCGTCGCGATCCGGATAATCGACGTCGATCTCCATCAGGAAGCGATCGAGCTGGGCTTCGGGCAACGGATAGGTGCCCTCCTGCTCGAGCGGGTTTTGCGTCGCCAGCACATGGAAGGGCTTTGGCAGATCGTGCCGCGCGCCGGCCACCGTGATGTGCTGCTCCTGCATCGCCTGCAGCAGCGCGGACTGGGTGCGCGGGCTGGCGCGGTTGATTTCGTCGGCCATCAGAAGCTGGGCGAATACCGGCCCCGAGATGAAACGGAACGAGCGCTTGCCGGTGCCGCTTTCATCCAGCACTTCCGCGCCGAGAATATCCGAGGGCATCAGGTCCGGCGTGAACTGGATGCGCTTGGCATCGAGACCGAGCGTGATGCCGAGGGTTTCGACCAGCTTGGTCTTGGCGAGACCGGGCACGCCGATCAGGAGCGCATGGCCGCCGGACAGGATGGTGACGAGCGTATTTTCGACCACGCGATCCTGGCCGAAAATAACGGTGGAAATCGCTTCCTTGGCAGCGCGAATTTGGCCCGCGACCTGTTCGGCCGAGCGAACTACGACGTCTTCAAGTTTCTCGACACTGTCTGCGCCAGCCATCCGTCACTCCTTTGGGAACGCCACCGGAGGTGCCGTTCGTCTGGTGTTTCGCCGCGAGCGGCGTCGTCATGCCACGAACCTCATGCTAAACTTTAAGCGAAGGCCATGTATTTGCTGAATTAAACTATCCCCACATTATCGGGTCTAGGCACACTGAACGGGATCACGATGTAGCGAGTTGACCCCAACCCACCGCAACCCGGACCTGCAACAGACTACACCCAAAGACTTGCACCAATCGTGCCAAACCGAGCTGATCATGTTCAGGGCAAACATCAAAGTCAGGGCAAACCATGGCGAAGCAAGGGCAGAGCGAAAATCGCGGCCTTGACGGACTTACCACTGCCGCCAGGGATGCCGCGGCCGCCAGTGCCGCCGGCAAGGGATTGCCGCCGGTACATCTGTGGAATCCGCCGTTTTGCGGCGATCTCGACATGCGTATCGCCAGCGACGGCACGTGGTTCTACCAGGGAACACCGATCGGGCGGCCCGCTTTGGTCCGGCTGTTTTCGACCATCCTCAAGCGCGAGGACGGCAAGCACTTTCTCGTGACCCCGGTCGAGAAGGTCGGCATCCGGGTCGACGATGCGCCGTTCCTGGCCGTCGAAATGCTGAAACAGCAGGATGCGCGCGGCCTGTCGCTCCGGTTCCGCACCAATGTGGACGATTGGGTCGCCTGCGATGCCGCCCATCGGCTGCGATTCGAGATGGCCGCCGACGGCGGCCTCACGCCCTATCTCCACGTCCGCGCCGACCTGTGGGCGAAGGTCACCCGCGCGCTCTACTACGATCTGGTTGACATGGGTGAGGAGCGGGTGGTCGATGGAGTTCCAATGTTCGGGGTCGTGTCGGCGGGCGAGTTTTTTGCGATGGCCGACGCGGAGCAGGTGAGGGGCGCGCTTTGACGGAGCCGATGTTGAAGACGGAGGCGGATGCCGCGAACATCGGCTCGAGCGAATTTTTCAACCGCGCGCGGGCGCGGCTGAATTTCCAGGTTCCACCCGGACTGAACGATTCCACCATCATTCCGGTGACCGGGGATCAGGGCAACGACCGGATGCTGGGGATCATCGCCCAGGAGCAGCCTATACGCCCCGCGGCCGTGCTGATCGCCGTGGTGGAACATCCGCAACCCACCGTCCTTTTGACCCAGCGCTCGGCCCATCTCAACGACCACGCCGGCCAGATTTCGTTTCCCGGCGGCAAGATCGACCCGACCGACGCCTCGCCGCTCGATGCCGCGCTGCGCGAAGCCGAGGAGGAGGTCGGCCTCGATCGCAGCTTTATCGATCCGATCGGTTACCTCGATCTGTACGGCACCAGTTTCGGATTTCGCATCCTGCCGACCGTGGCGCGGGTGAGACCGGGTTTCGACCTTCGCATCAACCAGTCGGAAGTGGACGACGCCTTCGAGGTGCCGCTGTCGTTTCTGATGGATCCCGCCAACCACCAGGTCCACAGCAAGGAATTCCGCGGCATGGAGCGCACTTATTATGCGATGCCGTTCGCGGAGCGTTACATCTGGGGGGCGACGGCGGGAATCCTGCGCGTGCTGTATGAGCGGATCTGCCGGCCATGATCCGTCCGGTTCTCACCGAAGTCGGAATATTCCTGATTCCTTTCGCGGTTTACGCGTTGTTTCTGCTGGCGACCCAATCCGGCCTGATGGTGCAGGCGTCATGGCCGCTGCACGTGCTGGCCAAGCTGGTGCTGGGGTCGCTGCTGCTGGTCGTCATCAGTTTCCTGTTGCTCGCGCATTTTTCCGGCGCGCCGCCGAATTCGACCTACATTCCCGCGCATATCGAAAACGGCAAATTCGTTCCCGGAGCCGAGAAATGAGTGTGGCGCGCTCGCTTCGCGATGCGCCCTGGCTCACATCGGGGGCCGCCGCCCGTGTGCTGGCGCTGCTCACCGGCGACGGCGAGGAAGCGCGGGTGGGCGGCGGGGCGGTCCGCAACGCGCTGCTGGAGCTTCCAATCGGCGACATCGATATCGCGACCACCGCGCTGCCTGACGAGGTGATCCGCCGCGCCAAGGCCGCCGGCGTCAAAACTGTTCCGACCGGCCTCGAGCACGGCACCGTCACGCTGGTGGTGGAGGGGCAGCCGTTCGAGATCACCTCGCTGCGCGAAGACGTCGAAACCTTTGGCCGCAAGGCCAAGGTGGTGTTCGGCCGCGACTGGGTTCGCGACGCCGAGCGCCGCGATTTTACCATCAACGGCCTGTCGGTCTCCGCCGACGGCGCCGTGCACGATCATGTCGGCGGTCTGGAAGACATCGCCGCGCGGCGGGTGCGGTTCATCGGCGATCCGGACCGGCGGATCGCCGAAGACTATCTGCGCATCCTCCGGTTCTTTCGCATGCATGCCGCCTATGGGTCAGGGACGCCGGACCGCGACGGCTACCTTGCCTGCATCCGCGGGCGCGCGGGCATGATCAATATTTCCGCCGAGCGAATGCGGATGGAAATGCTCAAGCTCGTGGTCGCCGGCGGCGCGACCGACGCCATTGTGGCGATGGTGGATGGCGGGCTGCTGCTTCAGATCTTCGGCGGCATTGCCTATGCCGGACCGTTCGCGGCAATGATTGCGGCGGAACGGACGCTGGGAAGAAAACCCGACCCGATCCGGCGGCTCGGCGCGCTCGCGGTGGCGGTGACCGAGGATGCCAGGCGGGTCGCCGCGCGTCTGCGGCTGACCAATGCCGAAAACAAAAAGCTGGACTCGATGGGCCACCGCTGGTGGCGGCTCGGCGGCATGGATCCGGCCACCGCCAAGCGTCGGCTCTATCGGCTCGGCGAGGAACGTTATCGCGACCGGCTGATGCTGGCCTGGGCGCGGGCCGGCCAGGACGCCGATCCCGCGGCTTGGCGCGACCTCGCCACGCTGCCGGAGCGCTGGCGCGCGCCGTTATTTCCATTGAAGGCGGCGGATTTCATCGCGCGCGGATTTTCCGCGGGACCGGCACTCGGACACGTTTTGAGGCTGGCGGAAGATGCCTGGCTGGCGGCGGATTTTCCGCTCGACGATCAGACCCTGGCCGCGATCGCCGATCAGGCCGCGGCGCGTTTTTCCCGCGACCATCGGCTATGAGCAGCATCGCCGGCTTCGCCGATATTTCGCTGTGGCAATTGCTGCTGGTGGCGGCGGTTGCGCTGGTCGCCGCGGTGGTCGGCGGATTGGCGGGCTACGGCACCGGCGCGCTGATGCCGCTGGTGCTGGTGCCGCTGATCGGCGCCGAACCGGTGGTGCCGATCATCGCGATCTCCTCTGTCTTCACCAACCTCGGTCGTGCGACGGCCTATTTCCGCTATGCCGACCGTCGCCGCGCGCTGATCGTCGTCGGCGCGGCGGCGCTCACGACCGCACTCGGCGCCTTCGGCTATACACGGCTGTCCAGTGCCGGCGCGGCGGTGGTGATCGGCACCATGCTGATCGCGAGCGTCCCGCTGCGCCGGTTGCTGAAACGCCATGACATCAGGATCAACGACACCGGGCTCGGTGCCGGCGCCGTCGGCTACGGCGTGGTGGTCGGCGGCACCTCGGGATCCGGCGTGATCCTGCTGTCACTGCTGATGGCGGCGGGCCTCGAGGGCGCCGCGGTGATCGCCACCGACGCGGTGATTTCGATGGCGACCAGCGTGATCAAGATTTCCGTATTCGGCCTGGCCGGCGTCGTCACCGCGCAGGTGCTTGCCTTTGCGCTCCTGATCGGTATCGTCGCGCTGCCCGGCGCGTTTCTCGCCAGACGCTTTGTCGAACGCATGCCGGTCCACATTCACACCGCGATCCTCGACGTCGCCGTGATCGCGGGCGGCGGCGTCATGATTTTCGAGGCCGTGCGGCATCTGGGGTGAAAAAAATCGAGCTTGCGGGTTGCGTCGCTCATTGGGTTTTCACCGCGGCGGTCTTGTCGAGCGCGGCCCGCACGTTGCGGGCGAGTTTTTCGGCATCGTCGTTGGCCCAGAAATGGATGAAGAACATGCGCGGCTGCTCATCCAGCATGTGGCTGTGAATGGCGGTGACCTCGATGTCGCCGGCACGCAAGGCGCGGATCAGCGGATTTACCTCGTCGCCGGTAACCAGGAAGTCGCCGGTGATGGCTGCCTTGCCGCCGCCGGTCGGCTGGAAGTTGATCGCGTTGGCGCCGCCGAGCGCGGCGTTCACCGCCATGCCGCCTTCCATGCTGGGCTCGCGGCGCGGTACGTTGAATTGATAGACGCCGCCATTGGCCGCCCCCTTCACCCCGAGGATGCCGTCGAGCTTTGCGGTGTCGAGCTCGATCGCAGGCGGCGGCTGGTTTGCCGGCGGCGGATCGAACGGCGTCTTGCTGCCGGTCGAGAGCGCGGCACGGATGGCGGTCGCCATCTTCTCCGGATCGCCGTGCCCGCCGACATGCATGTAGAAGGTGGCGGGGGAGGCGCGCAGGATATGATTATGGATCGCGGTGATGTCGAGGCCGCTATTGAGCAGCCTGGTCATGACCGGGGTTATCTCGGTGTCGAGTAGCACGAGATCGCCCATCACCATGGCTTCGCCATGCATCGGGGCGAACGCCACCCATCCGCCCAGCGCCAGCGCGGGCTTGATGGCAACGCCGTCAAGCGTGACCTTGAGGTCGGACCTCGGAAGTCCGTAGCGGTGAATTTCGCCGGAAACCATCGCGGTCTTTCCGAGTGCGGCGTCGACCTTCTTCCAGTCGATGTCGGCGGCCTGGGCTGTTCCACCCAGCGCCAATGAGGCTAATACCAGCAGCAGTTTTTTCATGATGGTTCTCCATTGTGTTTGCCCCCAATGGTGATTTCATCTTTTCATCGCCGTCGTCGGCGGATCGGTCGGCGTCTGCACGATTGGATGGCGATCCTCCGCATCACGCCTCATTTCGAGTGTGTTGCCGTCCTTCCAGACGTCGAAACAGTCTCCGGCATTCTCGCCTGCAAACGCGAGGCATAGCCGGCCGTTTTCGACGTGCCATTTTCCAACGGAAGTGGAGCTGTTTGACGACATGGCTGCGCCCTCGTTGTGAACGGGACGCGATACTTCAGCATGTCGCCTCGTGGGGAGATCGCAGTCCCCATAGGGCAAAATAAACTCCGCCTTGCTGGCGCTGTCAATCCGCTAGAAAACCAGAACGGCACCCGAGGCGAACAGCAACACGAGCACGATTTTACGGAAACTTGCTTCGTTCAATCGGCCGAAGAGCTTGAGACCAAGCCAGCTTCCGCCGATGAGAAAGGGCAAGCCGATCACAAATAATTTAACCGTCTCGGCCGTGACAGCCCCTTTGCCGCCCAGCCAGAGCGCACTCATCACGAAGATGGCAACCGCGACCGGCTGGAATATCGTTCGCTGCACGTCCTTTGGCCAACCGCGCAGCCCCGACCATATGGTCACGAGGATTCCGGCAAGCCCGGTCATGCCGCCAAGGATGCCGTTGAGAAAGCCTATGCCAGCATCGGCCATCGCGCCGCCGCCCTTTACAGGCTTCAAGGCCGGACGAAAAAACGCGTACAGGCTGTAGACGATCAGGAAAGCCCCGACGCCGACGCGCACGCTATGTGGTTCGGCCCATGTCAGCAGCGTCACGCCGACCGGAACGCCGACAGCCGCCCCCACGACGAACGGCCACAGCTTTCGCCAGTCGAGGGCGTGTCGCAGTTTCCAGACCGAATAGCCTTGCACGATCAACCCGAACGCGACGATCAGCGTCGCGGTCTGCAACGGCGAAAGGATGTAGAGCCAGATGGAAGCTGCGACTAATCCGAATGCGAAGCCGGACAGGCCGGCGACGAGTGCGCCGGAAAATGTTGCAATAATAAAAAGCGGTATCTCGAAAGGTATTTGCTCCATGATGCAGGCTCCGTGTCTTTAGGATTCTTCGGGAGGCTTCGTGTGCCGGAACATCCCAAGCAGGGCTACGTCGTAGACAATCTTCAGGCATCCGCAGACCACCAGCGGCAAGGCCGAGAAGGGTCCCGCCAGCATGAAGCCGGCAATCGCAGGGCTGATTGACGAGGCAAGGCTCCGCGGCACGGCGGTTATGCTGGCGGCAGCCGTGCGTTCCGGCGGCGTCACGACAGCCATGACGTAGGAAGACCGCGTCGGCACATCCATCTGCGAGAGCGCCGAGCGAACCAGCAGAAGAACCAGAACGACCGTCAGGTTCGAACAGAATGCGACAGCGATCAGGCAGATGCTGGATGGGATGTGGGTGAACACCATCGTGTTGACGAGCCCGATGCGTCTGGCGAGCCATGCCGCGACAGGAAATGAAACCGCGCTCAAGAGGCTCGAGCCAAAGAAGAAGGCGCTCGCCGCGCGCAGCGACAGGTCGAACTGCTGGAACAGCCACAGCGCCAGCAGGGACTGGACCACGAATCCACCGGCGAAAGCGTCGAGGCTGAACAGGGCGGCCAGCCTGTAGACGACGGTGCGCGACGGACCCAGCGCGGATTTCGGGCGGACGGCCGCGCGCGCATGATCGCGCGGCAAACGGCTGTAGAGCACCGCGGCCAACAGTCCGAGCGCCGCGTAGCCATAAAACATCAGGCGAAGGGCGCCCAGCTCGGAAAATCCTTTTGTGGTCAGAAAATCCGGCACGGCCGCCGCGAGAGATCCGGCAGCGGCGGTCAGTGAGCCGATCAGGCTGTAGCGAGCGAACACGCGGGTCCGATCCTGGTCTACGGTTTCCTGCGTCAGCAGGGCGTGCTCCAGCGGAATCAACATGCCGAGGTCGCCCGCGGAGGGGTTGATGGTCCCCAGGAAAGCAACGAGGAGGATCGGCGCGAACGTTGCCACCATCGGAAAGACGAGGCCCGTGACCATCGCAAGACCCGCACCTGCGAGAAACAGGTTTCGGAGGTCGTGGCGAGGAGCGACGAAGCCGGCGAGCAACGTCAGCCCGGCCGTTCCAAGCAGCGATGTGCTCGCGACGATTCCGACCTGTTGCGGGGAAAGCCCGATCGCCAACAGGTACACGGGCAGGATGATGATGGCGAAGCCATCGCCGAAACCGCGCAACGCCCGGGCGGCATAGAGATAAGGGACGTCCGCCCCGGTTCGCGTCGAAGCCAGAATCGTCATCTGAAAAGCGCCCCCCAAATCCAGCCTTCAATCGAGAGATCCGACTTGAAGGCTTTCAAACCAGGTCAAGCTGTCCGCTTGGGTCCACAACCCGACTTTGCCGGGAGGGCCTGGAAACCTCCTGTCAGTCGCGACAAAAAGCTCCCTGCCGTCGAAGAATACTGTGAGGCGATCTTCTCTCGCCGCGATGCCAAGCGTGTGCCACGCTTGGCCCGACACATTGATCTCCATGCATCCGATCATCTCTCGCTTTCCGGCGGCGACGCGATAAAGCTTCACGTTATTTTCGAGCGCGTTGGCGCGTGCGGCGTAATAATCATCAATCGACCGAAACCGAACGAATACGCCCGCGGCTTGCTCGATTTTGCCGGAAAGGGTCATGAAGCGAGTCGACACGTAGACGTCTCGTCCGGAGAAGGACCGGTAAATGGCAAAAGACAGATGATTTTCAACAGGCTCAGGGTCGATCTGTGCCAGCGTTCGACCGGCGTCGTTGTCAATGATCGACCATTCGCCCGGCTTGCCGTCGCCCGCTGTCGCAAATTCAAAATCGTCAAGCCGTTTCGCGGCATCGAATGTGATGTCGTCGGCTGGGCTATGCGATGATGTCGCTGGGCCACATGCAGCCAAGGCGAGCACACAAAGCGGCAAGTACTGAAAAGCGCGCACCTTCATGGCTTTGCTCGCGCGCCAGCAGGCTTTGCGGGCTCGGGGGGCTGTCCA
>JAQGJF010001065.1 GCA_028290765.1 Tardiphaga sp. | reverse complement strand
TCTCCGCGCTGGACGAGGGTGATATGCACCCCGACCAGGTGAAGCTGATTGCCAAGCGCCTCGGCGTCACGGAACAGGACGTGGTCGACATGAATCGCCGCCTCGGCGGCGACGCGTCGCTCAACGCACCGATCCGCGACGACGGCGAAGCCGGCGAATGGCAGGACTGGCTGGTCGATCACTCGCCCACCCAGGAAGCCATCATGGCCGAGCACGAAGAGCTCGATCATCGCCGGGCCGCGCTGGACGGCGCGATCGGCGTGCTCAACCCGCGCGAACGCCGCATCTTCGAGGCGCGGCGCCTCGCCGACGATCCGATGACGCTGGAAGACCTGGCGTCGGAATTCGGCGTGTCGCGCGAGCGCGTGCGGCAGATCGAGGTCCGCGCCTTCGAAAAGGTGCAGTCGGCCGTCAAGGGCACGATCGCCCGGCAGGAAGAAGCCGCACTGCAAGCCGCGCACTAATTCGCGGCACAGGGTACGACACGAAAGCCGGCGGCAACGCCGGCTTTTTTGTTGGGGTGAAGCGGTTCGTGTCGGGCACGGCATCGCAACACATACTGACGTCGTTCCGGCGAAGGCCGGGACGACGCATAGGGAGTACGTGCAAGATGCCCCCAAGCTCCCGATTCAAAATCGTGGAGAGCACGTCCAAATCCGTCCCAATGCGCGACACGGCGGACTTGAACCTGCCGCGGGGCTGGCCTGACTAAACTGGGGAAACGCCTGCCCCATCACGGAGCCATCATGCAGATCAAGTTGCAAAGCACCGTCGGGGGTTTCGAGCCGGCCTTCATGCGAAGATTGCCGCTGGTCGAAGAGGCCATGATTGCCCATGATCTCGACCCCGCCGATTTCGTGATCTCCAAGGACCGCGCAGTACCGTCGTCGGCGATCCCGCTGATCGGGCCGTTTTTCTACGACTACACCGTGTTCGTCGGCGACGAGAATTTCACCGTCACCGAACCGAATGACACGCGGTTTCTGGAGTATTTCTATCAGCGCATCATCGCCCCCGAGGAAGATGCGCCAACGCCCGAGCACAAGCGCGCCGGCGTCATCAGCCGCCTGATCCAGTGGATGGATCAGCCGGTCTGATTTTACTGTCGGTTAAGCGCTACTCGCCCCACGCCGCGAAAGCGTCGTTGAAGGCGCGTTCGCCGGGCGAGCCCTTTTCGATGGCGATGATGGCGCGGCGCTGGTTGGTATAGACGAGAGGAATGTCGAACCAAGAGCGCTCCTTGAGGAGCTGCAGGTTGCGGACGCGGTCGGTCTCGACGTTGGAGAGGCCTACCAGGAAGAAGCCGTCGGTGACCTTGACCGCGAGGCCCGCCAGCGGCGTGCCGCGGGCCTGCTCGTTGGACTTCATCAAGATACCCGGCACGTTGGCGACCCCACCGCCGACGAAATCCGGCGGCAGGATGAAGGTCAATTCCGCAGTATGGCTCGCCGGCAAGGAACTGTCGGTGTTGCGGCGGAACGACATCGTCATCTTGAACTTGCGGTCCGGGATCTCGATGTCGGCGCGCACCGCGATATCGCCGGGCTTGCCGCCGGCGGCCTTGATCTGTTCGGTGCGCCACACCACGGTGCCGACATATTGCTTGCCCTTCGGCTCGGCGGGATCCTCGTCATAGAGCACGACGCGCTGCGCCACCGGCGCGATCTGGTACGACGACGACGGCTGGCCGACGCGGTCGGCGATCTTCGGCCGCGGCGCCAGCGATGTATCCTTTGGCGCTTCCACCTGCTGCGTCGGGGCGGAGGTCAAAAGACCGCGGACGCCGGAGACCAGCTTCGGCCCCCACAGGATCGCGGCTCCGGCGAGGATCAGCACGACGCCGACGGCGATCGCGCTCTTGAACGGAAAGCCGCCGCCGGTGCGCACGGCACGGCGTTTCTTGTCCTTGTCGGGTGCCGGACGCGGGCGCGGCGCCGGCTGCTGATAGCGCGCGGCCTCCTCGGCGGATTCGTCATAGGAATAAGGCTCGCCGCCGCTGCGATCCTCCATCGAGGGTTCGAGCCGGTCGAGCTCGGGATTTTGCGTCGGCACGTTGGCGTAGGTCTTGCGGGCCGCGCGGCCGGCCTGCGCGGTGGCGCGGCCGAGGTCGTCGACATCGGCGGTGACATCGCGAAAACCGCGGATCGGGGGTGGTGTCGGCAGCGGCGGCGGGCGGTCGCCTTCGGCACGGCGCGGCGCGCCGGCCCGCTCGCGGTTCGACAGTGCCGGATCCTGCATCCCGACCGACGGCTGCCGCGGATCGGCACGGAGATTACGTGGCGGACGCTGATCGCCGCGGTCATCCGGGCCGGGCGGCCGTTCGGAGCGCTGCGGCGGTGTCGGCACGATAGGCTGGCGTGCCCGCGCCGGCGGTGGAGCAGCCGGGTCGGCGGGGGGCGCCGTTTCGCCGGGCTTCGGCGCGGGACGGGTGCCGCTGCGGAAGGCATCGCCGGCCCGGCTGCGACCGCCGGCATCCGGTCGTGACAAATCGCGCGCCCGCGCCGCAGCCTCGGATTCGACCTTCCGGACAGCCTCTTCCAGCGACAGCCGTTCGCGGGTGATTTCGGATTCGCTCAACGGCGGTTCCACGCTGCGCAGCTGGGCGATCAACGCCGAACGTGCCCGCTCATAGAGCGCACGGCGGCTCTCGCCGGGGGCACTGGGATCCAGGCCGGCGATAGCTCGGGCGATCAGCGGGTAGTAGTCAGCCATGGTTACTCAACACTGGAGGCTTTCCGGTAATATCTCGTTAAGCCTCAAACGGATTTTGCACCAGAATAGTATCCTCGCGTTCCGGGCTGGTGGAAAGCAAGGCGATCGGGCAGCCAACAAGTTCCTCGACCCGGCGGACATATTTGATGGCCTGCGCCGGCAAATCCGCCCAGGAGCGGGCATTGGCGGTCGGCTCCTTCCAGCCTTCGATGGTCTCGTAAACCGGCTCGATCCGGGCCTGCGCGCCCTCGCCGGCCGGCAGGTGATCGATCTCCTTGCCGTCGAGCATATAGCCGACGCAGACCTCGATGCTGTCGAAGCCGTCGAGGATGTCGAGCTTGGTCAGGGCCAGGCCGTGGATGCCGCAGGTGCGGACGGTCTGGCGGACCAGCACGGCGTCGAACCAGCCGCAGCGACGCGGACGGCCGGTGTTGGTGCCGAATTCGCGGCCGCGCTCGCCGATCCTGCGGCCGATCTCGTTGTCCTGCTCGGTCGGGAACGGACCGGCGCCGACCCGCGTGGTGTAGGCCTTGCAGATGCCGAGCACGTAGCCGACCGCGCCCGGCCCCATGCCGGTGCCTGTCGCCGCCTGCGCTGCCACCGTGTTGGACGAGGTGACGTAGGGATAGGTGCCGTGATCGACGTCAAGCAGCGCGCCCTGCGCACCCTCGAACAGGATGCGTTTGCCCTCGCGGCGCTTCTGGTCGAGCAGACGCCACACCGCTTCGGCATAGGGCAAGAGTTGCGGCGCGAACGCCGTGAGCTCGTTCAGGATCACGGCGCCGTCGAATTCCGGCAGGCCGAAGCCGCGGCGCAACGCATTGTGATGCGTCAGCAGTCGGTCGATCTTGTGCGGCAGGGTATCGAGGT
>JAQGJF010001050.1 GCA_028290765.1 Tardiphaga sp. | reverse complement strand
GTAAAGCTTCAACGTGGAGACAGCGATGGCAGATGCGGGGGCGAACAAACGTCCACAATCCAATTGGGCGCAGATCACGTCCGCATGGGTCGGGGTGGTCGCGATAGTTGGTGTCGCCTGGCAGGCGTACGCGATACGGCAGAACTTCAGCGAGTCGTCCGCGCGTCAGGTGTACATGTCCTATAGTGAGTCTGTTCTCAAATATCCGGAGTTCACAGAGCCCGACCTTGCCCAGATTAAGAAGGACCCGGTGAAGTACGTCCAGTACAAGAGCTTCGTCTCTCATATGCTTTTCGCGTACGACGAAATTCTTACCGTTTACGACAAGCCGGAATGGCGCAAGAGCTTCGAGGAGGACATCAAATACCAGATGCCGTATCTCTGCAACGAGACGCCCCCCGATTACGATTCGGTATATTTCGAGAGATTGCGGCGTCTCTTGAGAGAGGCAAAATCGAAGTGCCCACGGCCCGCCAAGAGCTGACGTAGCTCAAGGCTGAGGCTCCCGCCATGATCAAGTGTGGGGCGGTTGTAGCCCGGATGAGCGGAGCGATATCCGGGGGTGCGGTGCTCCCGCATGTCGCTGCGCTCATGCGGGCTACATGCGTCTAGCGTTCGAAGCTGAACAGCCCCGCGGGATTCTCGACCAGCACCTGGTGCCTCATCTTCTCGTCCGGAATCCAGTCCACCAGAAGATTGACGAGTTCGCCGGTGTCGCGGCTGCCATCGGTGAGATGCGGCCAATCGCTGCCCCAGATCGCCCGCTCCGGCCGCGTCTCGACGATGGCTTTGGCAAGATGCTCGACCGCCTTGTAGCCCTTGGCCTTTGCAATTCGATAGGGTCCCGAGAGTTTTAGCCAAGCGCCGCCGGTTCGCATCAGTTCGAGCAGCCTGTCGAAGTCGGCGCGGCTGAGGCCGTCCTCTTCCAGCATGTAGCCCATGTGGTCGATGACGAAATCGTCGCGCAGCGTGGCCAGGAACGGGATCAGGTCCCGCACCACATAGCCCGGGGTATAGAACTGGATATGCCAGCCGCGCGGCCGGGTCTTTTCGAGCATGCGCTCGATGTAGCGATGCAATTCGTCGCGCGGCCATTTGGCCCGCGCAAACAGGTCGAGGCGGATGGCGCGCACGCCGGCGGCGTGAAAGCGATCGAGTTCGGCGTCGGTCACGGTTTCCTCGACCATGACGACGCCGCGGGCGCGGCCGCCCAGTTTGGTCAGCGTGTCGATGGTCAGCCTGTTGTCGGTGCCGTAGTAGCTGGGCTGCACCAGCACCATGCGATCGATGCCGAGATGGCTGCAGACCGCGAGGTATTTGGCGAGGTTGCCGTCCGGAAAGCTGTAATGCGGCCGTTGCACGCAAGGATAGCCCGGCTCGAACACATGGAAATGCACGTCGCAGCTGTTCGCGGGCAGCGTGAAGCGCGGCTTCGTGTTGGTGCTCGCCTCCCGCATCGGCGTCGGCACCAAAATCTCGTCTGTCGCGCTGCTCATGATGTCGCTCTCTGGTTTGAAGTCGTCCGGTCCAATGCGGAATGCCATTGCTGCAGGGCTTCGCCTCGCGCCCGCGCCGCCGAAGCCAGCATCTCGATATCGGAGCCCGAGATGATGAACGGGGCGACGCCCAGTGCCAGGAATCCCGCGACCAGCTTCAGGTCCGAGACGCCGCCCATGACGCAAAGCTTGCCGTGGCGCGCGCAGGCGGCGGCGACCTGCGCGACCGCATCGCGCAATGGTTCGCTGTCGAACGCGCCGGGAAGGCCGAATTCGGCGCACAAATCGTTGGCGCCGATCGCCAGCATATCGACGCCGTCGACCTGCGCGATGGCGTCGGCGTTCGAGACCCCGAGCGGCGTTTCGATCAGGATCTGCACGATGATTGATCGGTCGAGCAGCGGATTCAATTCGCGCGCCGGCATCGGCTTGAATCCGAATTGCGGCACCATCGCGATCTGGGAACGCTGTCCGCGCGGGGCGAACCGGCAGGCCCGGGCGATCTCCTCAGCCTGTGCAGCCGTCTCGATGCGCGCCGCGATGATGCCGGATGCGCCGCCGTCGAGGACGCGCCCGATCGATCCGTAGTCGCGTTCCGGAACGCGGACGAACGGCACCATACCGAGATCGCCGGCGGTCGACGTCATGGTGGCAACGACATCGAGGTCCATGGAACTGTGCTCGAGGTCGACGATGATGCTGCGATGACCCGTCGCGCGTGCGACGCGGACGACATCCGTCGTTCGTGCGCTCCGGATCATCATCGCGGTTACCAGTGAACCTCGGGACAGAGCGTCCAGCAGGTCGTTACTGTGTTGCGGGTCGGATGGCTTCATTCTCGTCAATCCATGCTGGCCGCCGTTCATCGAGGTGAACGCGTGCGGATGATCTAGGAGCGTTTGCGGGCCGGGTAGGTGACATTGGAGAAGCCCGGAATGACGACCGCATCGGGACGGTTGTCATGATCGCAGAGCTGGTCGATGACGTAATGCGCGACCGAGTTGGACAACAGCTGCGCGGGGTCTTCCATCACGAAGCGCAGCCGTGTGATCGCGGTGACGCGGTCATCGGGCGAACGCAGTTTTGGCATGGCCTGGAGCGATCGGGTGGTCGGCTCGATCACCGGCGGCTCGTCGATGCTTCGGGCAAACGCCGGAAAACCCTCGAACATCTTGCCGGCGAGGTCGATGTTGGAGCGCAACTGCCCGAAGATCTCGCGATACTGCGTTTCGATCTCCGCGGCCCGGCCCGCATCGGCCAACTCGGCGATGGTGAGAGAGGGGCCGTGCGCCGCGATATGCAGATTTCCCGGCGGCAGTTTTTTGTTGGAGGCGCGCCAGACCAGATGACAGGCGTTGTTGGTGGCCCAGGTCAATCCCGCGGTCGGCCGGCCGGAGCGCCCGCTCAACAGCACCATGAGGTCGTTCCAGACCACATCGTGCGCCTGCAGCCAGCCGATGATGCGGTGTGCGATATCGAGAAACGTCAACGCGAACGTCGCGACCATGACGTCATTGATCGGAACGGGAACCTCCGCCGATTCGACAGGGTCGAGATACGAATCGCGCAAGGTCTCGAACGTCATCCTGCTTTCGTCGGCAAGGCACGAGGACAGGAATGCGATGGTGATCGCGCAGGTATAGTCGACCAGATCCGCGATCTTCGTTTCATATCCCGCCCAGGCGCCGACGGCGACATTATCCGTCCAATACGCATCGGTATTGATGCTGCGAACCTGCCGGGTGCGTTCGATCAGCCGTTCGGCATCGTCGCGCCAGGTCGCATAGCCAAGCTCGCGGAGCTGGAATATCCAGGCCACCGCGGCGCCAAGATGCGAGATCGAGGTCAGCTCAATGAAGCCGCGGGTTGAAAGACGGAAGCTCTCGACGATGGGCGGGCGGTCCGAGCCGGGAAACAGCACGAAATCGGCTCCGGTCACAACGAGCAGCGGCTGCTGCCTTGTCAGCTGCGCCATGTGTTTGGTCAGATTGACGGCGGTGCTCCTGGCGCCGGTATAGGCATCGTACAGGCTGCGAAAGTCGCCATGAGGGGTGTATGTCACGTCAGTCACCTGGGATTTTCCGCTTCCAGCCGAGGGCGCCCGTGCGCTGGGAGTCGTTATGCGTTGAACCGATAGATGATCGAGTCCTGACGGAATCGAACATCCGTTGTGAGACTATTGGAGATCGCCAGATAAAGATTGCCGTCCTGTTCGAACGTGGCGGCCTCCGTTCCGCCGAACGTCGGAAACTCTTCCACGAGCTCCATCCGGCGATCGATCCAGCGATAAATCCGGGACATCTGGTCGGTGCGGGGGGCCGACGGCGCCCCGGTGATGAAATTGACCTGCACCAGAAAAAGCTCTGGTCCGGATCGGACAACACAGAGCTCGCGTCCTCCCGGCCCGCTCAGCGTCTGATGGAGCGCGAAGCGGGTACCGTCCCAGTGATGCAGCGTCGTATCGCCCTGGATGTTGGCGAAAGCGAGAAAGGTAGCGTTTTCGGCTTCGAACACGCGGAAACAACGCCCGCCGGTCTCGGCGATCATCTGGTACGGAACGAAGCTGGTGCCGTCCCATTTCCAGACTCCGGACGCGCCGACGTGGTCGGCGTAACAGAGAAAATGATCGCCGCCGAGTTCGAAGTGTTGCCAGTTGTAACCCCATTGGCCGTCGAGCGTCTGGAAGTCGGTAAATCGCGCGCCGTCCCATTCGAAGATGCGGGACTGTCGTGGATTGCGGGCTTCGATGTGCCCAAGCGTCACGCCTTGCGCCAGCGCGAGAAAGGCGCGGTCGCCGATTCGGAAGAAGTGCCACTGCTTGGCGGCAAAGCCGGGAAATGTCTGGAACGGCTGCCATCCCGCGGTTGAGCGCCGGTAAAGGGTCTGGTCGACATTGTAGTCGTAAGGGCCGTGGCCGGTCCGGATCGCCGCGGTGATCATGAAATCATCCGTGCCGAGATGAAAGACGTCGATGTCTTCGCCGCCGGGAAGCGGAAATTCGCCGTCCTTCTCGAAGCGTCCGCCGGTCCAGCGATAGATCAGCGCCGGGATATCGCTGTCGCCGCCGTTCATATGGGCGGGGGTATCCGCCATGTCCTGCGACAGCTGCGGCACCGCCAGATATTGCGTGCCGTCGATCACGAACGGCTTGACGCCCCGCGCGCCCGATGTCGGCAGCCTCTGGTGCTCGACAAGGATTCTTGCATCCTGGTCCCGGGCGACAGCGGCTCCTGAGTCTGCATTGACCATTGGTGTCATTTCTTCGTCTCCGTCGTGCACGCGGGCCACGTTATTTTGGCCGCAAATATTCCACCGCCCCATAGGCGATCGCTGCCAGAAAGGCCGGTATCGCAACGATCATGAAAATCGATTGCGGATCGAAATTGCGCGACAGCAGCTGGCCACCGATCAGCGGCCCGGCAATCGAGCCGAGCCTGCCCACCGCGATCTGCCAGCCGACGCCGGCGGCGCGGATATTTTGCGGGTAGAGCTCGACGGCCATCGCCGGCGTATTTTGTTGGCCGCCGATCGCGAACAGGCCGGCGGCGAACAGGCCGGAGAACAGCAGCGCTGTCGAGCCATAGAGCTGGCCGATCGCGGCGATAGCCAGGCTGCCGATGACGATCATCAGGGCCACGGGCCGGAACAATCCATACTTCCTGATGACGAGGATGGAGCCGAGCGCGCCGGTGATTCCTCC
>JAQGJF010000482.1 GCA_028290765.1 Tardiphaga sp. | reverse complement strand
ACCAGTTGTGCTTCTTCATCATCGCGATGGCCTGCCATGGCGAGTTGGCGCGGACCCGTCCGGCGGCGCGCTATCTCACCGGCTTCTACGTGGCGCTGTCGTTCGGCGGCATGGTCGGCGGGTTGTTCGCCGGCCTGATCGCGCCGTTTACGTTTTCGTGGATCGCCGAATATCCGATCCTGGTGGCGCTCGCGGTGCTGTGCCGCCCGCCGGGCGAGGGGATGTCGCCGCGCTGGGATCGCTGGTACTGGCCGGTCCTGGCGGTGATCGCAACAGCGCTGATCGCGCCGTCCTATACGACTGGAAAACTTTTCACCTGGATGGACGACCAGCGGGTCTATGTGGTCGGCGCCGTGGCCATTGCCGCCTTGATCCTGGCGATCCTGCTCAAGGTCAACCGCACCAAGCTCGCCGCCGTCGTCGTGCTGGCGCTGGTGCTGATCCGGGTCTATCCGTCGGATGACGGGCGGGTGGAAACCGTGCGCAGCTTCTTCGGCGTCCACAAGATCGTGGTGACGCCGCACGGCCAGTATCACGTGCTGATGCACGGCACCACGATCCACGGCGCCGAAAAGGTCTTGAACGACGACGGCAGCCCGATCACCGGGCGGCCCGAGCCGATCTCCTACTACCACAAGGATGGCGGCATTGGGCAGGCGATCACCGCGATCCGCGAGCGCAAGGGCGGTCCGATCAAGGTCGCGGTCATCGGCCTCGGCGCCGGCACCCTGACCTGCGCCTCGCAGCCCGGCGAGGACTGGAAGTTCTTCGAGATCGACCAGTCGATGGTCGATACCGCGAAGGATCCGAAATATTTTACCTTCATCCAGAACTGCGAACCGGATCTCAAGCCGGTGATGGGTGACGCGCGGCTGACATTCGCCAAGGAGCCGGACGGTGTTTACGACCTGATTATCGTCGATGCCTATTCGTCGGACGCGATCCCGATCCATCTGGCGACCGAAGAAGCCATGGAGATCTACACGGACAAGCTGGCGCCGCAGGGCGCGGTGGTGATGCACGTCTCCAACCGCCATCTCGAGCTCGCCAGCGTCGTGGTCGGCATCGCCGACGCCAACGATCTCAAGAGCTGGGTCTACAGCGAGGATTCCAACCGCGACAATGAATATATCTTCGCCACCTCGGTGGTGGTCTCGGCGCGCGAGGAGGCCGATGTCGGCAAGCTCGCTTCATCGGACGCCTGGGCGCTGACCGAGGCCGAGGATAACCAGCGGGTCTGGACCGACGATTATTCCAACGTGCTCGGCGCGGTGTGGCGGCGTCTGCGCGACGGCGAGCAATAGAAACGGCGCGGCTCGCCTATCGTCGAAAGCCGGTATAGGATCGGCGTTCTATCCGTTCGAAGACAACGAGCGGCCCGATGCGAGCAGGAGACCCGATGAGGCATTTTACCCGACGCGCGATCGGCTGGATGTGTTTCGGCCTTCTCGGCTTCCTGGCCTTCGCGGTCACGCCGGCGCTGGCGCGCAGCGTGACGGATTCCGCCGGGCGCACCGTCGAGATCCCCGACAAGATCGCGCGGGTGTTCGCGGCCGGCCCGCCGGCCTCGACGCTGCTCTATGTGCTGGCCCCGCAGGACATGATCGGCTGGATACGCACGCCGCGCGATCCTGAAAAGCCGTTCCTGTTGCCGGCCACCCGCAACCTGCCGGAGCTCGGCCGGCTGACCGGCCGCGGCGACACGCTCAATCTCGAGCGGCTGCTGGCGGAAAAGCCCGACCTCGTCATCGACTTCGGCACCATCAACGACACCTACAAGTCGCTGGCCGATCGGATCCAGTCGCAATCCGGCATTCCCTATCTGCTGATCGACGGCCGCTTCGAAAATACCCCGAAGGCGTTGCGGCTGCTCGGCGACATCCTCAACGTCAAGGAGCGCGGCGAGACTCTCGCGCAGGCCGCCGAGCAGATCTTTGCGCAGGTCGACGGGGTGATGGCGAAAGTTTCGGCCGACAAGCGGCCCCGCGTCTACCTCGCGCGCGGACCGGAAGGGCTGGAGAGCGGCTCGCGCGGGTCGATCAATACCGAAATCATCGAGCGGGCCGGTGCCGTCAACGTGGTCGAGGGCCTGCGCGAGAAGGGCGGCATCGTCTCGGTGTCGCCGGAGCAACTGGCGGCCTGGGCGCCCGATACCATCGTGACGCTGGATCGTGGTTTCCGCCAGGCGGTGGCGCAGAAGCTGGAATGGAAGCCGGTGCCGGCGGTGGCTTCCGGCCGCGTGTTCCTGGCGCCGAGCCTGCCGTTCGGTTTCATCGACGCGCCGCCGTCGCTGAACCGGCTGGTCGGCCTGGTCTGGCTGCTGCATACGCTCTATCCAGACCAGGCGCCGGGCCATTTGCGCGAACAGGTCCGCGCCTTCTATCATCTGTTCTACCAGGCCGACGTCGGCGACGCCGATCTCGACCGGCTGCTCGACAATTCCGGAGGCTGAATTTACGCCTTGTCCCCCATGGCCCCGAGACTGGTTCTGCTGCTGCTGGCGCTGCTGCTTGTCGCCGTCACGCTGGTCGCCTCCGGGATCGGCCCCTACCACATTCCGCCCCAGGGGGTGCTGAGCGCGATCGCGCGCCGATTGGCGGGCAATGGCGATAACGGCACCATTGAAACGGTGCTGTTCAATATAAGGCTGCCTCGCGTGGTCGCGGCGGCGGCCGTCGGCGCCGCGCTCGCCGCCGCCGGCGCGGCCTATCAGAGCCTGTTTCGCAATCCGCTGGTCTCGCCGGATATTCTCGGCGTCTCCACCGGGGCGGGGCTCGGCGCGGTGATCGGCATCCTGCTCGGCCTGCCCGTCGTGCTGATCCAGCTGCTGGGATTTGGCGGCGGGCTCGTGGCCGTGATCGTCGTGATGGTGCTGGCGCGCGCGTTGCGCGGCAACAGCGACGTTCTGGTTCTGGTGCTGGCCGGCATCGTGGTCGGCGCGCTGGCCGGTGCTGCGATCTCGCTGGTCAAGGTGCTGGCGGATCCTTACGACCAACTGCCGGCGATCACGTTCTGGCTGCTCGGCAGCCTGGCCGGTGTCAAATCCGCCGATGTCGCCGCGACCGTGCCTGTCGTCTTGCTCGGCCTCGTTCCCCTGGTGCTGCTGCGCTGGCGCATCGGCGTACTCTCGCTCGGCGACGACGAGGCGCGCGCGCTCGGCGTCGACGTCGGGCGGCTGCGCGCCATCGTGATTGCCGCGGCGACGCTGATCACGGCCTGCGTGGTGGCGATCTCCGGGGTGATCGGCTGGGTGGGGTTGATGGTCCCGCACATGGCGCGGCTATTGGTCGGCCCGCGCTTCGATCGTCTGTTGCCGGCTTCCATTCTGCTCGGCGCCGCCTTCATGATCGCCGTCGATACGCTGGCGCGGTCCGGCGCGCGCATCGAGGTCCCGCTCGGCGTGCTCACTGCCGTGATCGGCGGGCCCGCCTTCGTCTGGCTGCTCGCGCGCAACCGGCGGAGGTTGCCGCCATGACATCGATCGAAGCGCATGACCTCGCCATCGGCTATGGCGCCGTGCAGATCGCCGGCGCGCTCGACCTTGTGGTGGAGCCGGGCAGCGTGACCTGTCTGCTCGGTCCGAACGGCATCGGCAAGACCACCCTGTTCAAGACGCTGCTCGGTCTGATTCCACCGCTGTCGGGGTCGGTCAAAATCGGCGGCGACGATGTGGCCACACTGAGCCGCGAGACCATCGCGCGGCGGATCGCCTATGTGCCGCAGGCCCAGATTGCCGAATTCACCTATACCGTGCTCGATCTCGTGGTGATGGGACGGACCGCGCATCTCGGCCCGTTCGGCGCGCCGCGGCCGGCGGATTATGCCGCGGCGATGGCCGCGCTCGACAAGCTCGGCATCGCACAGCTTTCGGAACGGGATTCGACGCGGATCAGCGGCGGCCAGCGCCAGCTCGCGCTGATCGCGCGGGCGCTGGCGCAGCAGGCGCCGGTGATCGTGATGGACGAGCCGACCGCGAGCCTCGACCTCGGCAATCGCATTCGCGTTCTCGATACGATTCGTGGATTGGCTGGAAGCGGCCTCGCGGTGGTGCTGTCGACCCACGAACCCGAGCATGCTTTCGTCGTCGCCGACCGCGTCGCGATCCTGGCAAGGGACAGATTCGTCACGGGTCCGGTGGAGGCCGTGATGAATTCGGCTGAATTGTCCCGGCTCTACGGGACCGAACTCATCGTCGAGAAGACCGCATCGGGACGGCTGGTGGTGGGGCCGGCATAGCGGGCGCGGGTGGGGCGGGGCGCACCCGGCATCGGAAGAATTTGCGCCGCCTCCTGCGATTGCATGACGCGACGAACGCGGCGCGGCGGCATGGTGGCGCGAATTCCAGGCGGGCGATCAGCCCGCATCGGAGCACGGCGCGACATGATGGAGCGAGTTTTCTTTCCGGCCCTGTTCGTCGGTCTCGTCCTGGTTCACGGGTTCGCGTGGTACAGGATCAACGCCATCGCCGAGGAGACTTGCGAGAGCATGGCCATCCTGTCGAGGATCGGCGAATGACGATGCGCAGGATGGCAACCGTTGCACTCGGCATTGTTGCCGCGCTCGGCGTTGTGACTGAAATCGTGCGGTTCATCTCGCCCGATCAATCGACGGGATCGAGGTTGATCTATCGGACACCGCGGGGCTGACGCTGCCTTGACGAACGATGGCAGCAAAAACCCGCCGGAAACATCCGGCGGGTTTGCTTGAATCGTCGCTGCGGCGAGCGAGGCCTTAATTATACATGTCGCGCGGCTGATAAGATTGCCGCGGCGCGTAGACCTGGGGTTGGTACGGCCGCGCATAGCCGCGGTTGTCGTAATAATACTGCTGCTGCGGCATCGCCTGGGCGTCATACAGGCGGCGATAGCCGGGAGGAGCCGGATAGCGCTGCTCGTTCGAGGAGCCATCGGCCGGATAGATGTAGCCGTCATTGGCCTGCTGCTGCGGCATGATCTGGCGTGGCGTCCGTTGCGGCGGCAATTGCTGCGGCGTCAGGTCCATCGGGTTGCCGGCGGCGTCGTAGGACGGCTGCTCCGGCGCGACCTCGCGGCGGGCGACGGCGGCGGGCCGGGTGCGCGGATTGCGCGCCAGCGCCACCTGCGCCGAGCCGGTGAGGGTGACGGTGGTGTTGAGCACGCCCTCGCTCTGCACCAATGCGTAGAGTGTCGAGGCATTGGCCTTCGACAGCCGCACGCAGCCATGCGAGGCCGGGGTGCCGAGGCGGCCTTCGGAATCGGTGCCGTGAATGGCGTGGCCGACCTTGGTGAAGAAGATCGAATGCGGCATCGGCGCGTCGTCGAACTCCTTGGAATAGTGATCCTCTTCCATGCGGAAGGCGCGGAAGCTGCCGCTCGGCGTCTCGCGCGAGGGAATGCCGCTCGAGACCGGCCAGTGATAGCGCTCGACGCCGTCGACCGCGACGGTCATCTGCTGCGCGTCCTTGTCGATGGTGATGGAGACTTTGGCCTGCGCGGCGCCGCCGACGGCAACAAACATCAGGCAGAGCGTGGATACGAGGAGCGAACGCATGTTACCTGGCCTCATTTACCTGGACAGCTTGCTGGCCGCATTTACCATGGCATCCCAGTCCTGACCGGCCATGCCACCCGCGCTGTCCCCACGCTCAATATGCACACCGGGCGGCTTGTTTTCCAGTGTCAGTTTGACCCACCCTTAACAATTGAGGCCCGGCCGACATGACTAAGTCGTGACGGCAACACAATTCCGTTCAGACTCATAATTCCGTTCAGAGGATTGCAACCATTACGCCACATCCTTGTTATCCATAGCTGCACGACAAGGCCCGTTCCGGGCGCAAGAGGACATCCCCGACATGAAGGCGAAAACACCGAAGACGTTGACCGTGACCGCTGCTACCTCGGCCTGGACCAAGCTCGCATTGGCGGCCGGCGTTCTGGCGCTGCTCGCGATTCCGCATCTGGCGCATGCGCAGGGCATGGTCGGCGGCGCGCGCGACGGCTCCCGTGAAGGCAACCGGATCGCCGGTCCGGTGGGCGGCGTGGTCGGCGGCGCGATCGGGGCCGGCGTCGGTGGCGCGGTCGGCGGCGTCAAGGGCGTGCTGGGCATTCCCGACCATGGCTATCGGCGCGGCTATCGCTGCCGCGGCTATTACGACCGCTACAGCCGCTTCCACTGCTACCGGTAATTTTTCCTGATTGGAAAGAGACGCGGCCCGGTTCTTCCGGGCCGTTTTTTTGGTAATGTCCTGACCCGACGCCGGCGCCCCGTAGTCGTACGCGTTTGCGCCGGGTCGATTCGCGGTGTGTGGTTTGCGTCCCACGGACGGAGTCGCATCATGAGCGACTACTATGTTTTCACGTCGCGCCGCAACGAGCTCCGCAACGCCTGGTGTTGGGAAATCCGGCGTCACAGCGTGCCGATGGGGGTGCTGGTGACCGAGGGCGGCATGCCGTCGGAGCAAGCCGCTGTCATCGCCGGACAGCGCGCGCTGGACGAATTCCTGGCGGCCCTCGACAAGGAAGAGCGCCGCACCCGGCAGCAGGACCATCCCGGTCCGCCGCCGCGGCACTGGCGTACCGCCGGATAATCCGGCTTCAGCTCAAGCCGTCAGTTCTTGATCTTGTAGCCGGTCCGGAAGATCCACCACACCGTCACCATGCAGGCGGCGAGGAAGCCCAGCGTCATGCCGACGCTGAGCCCGACGCTGACATCGGCGATTTCATAAAAACTCCAGCGGAAGCCGGAGATCAGATAGACCACCGGATTGAGCAGCGTGATGGTGCGCCAGCCCGAGGGCAGCATGTTGACCGAATAGAAACTGCCGCCGAGGAACGTCAGCGGCGTCACCACCAGCATCGGGATCATCTGCAGCTTTTCGAAACCGTCGGCCCAGATGCCGATGATGAAGCCGAACAGGCTGAAGGTCACCGCGGTCAGCACCAGGAATGTCAGCATCCACACCGGATGATGGATCTGCAGCGGCACGAACAGCCCGGCGGTGGCCAGGATGATCAGGCCGAGGATGACCGACTTGGTGGCGGCGGCGCCGACATAGCCGAGCACGATCTCGAAATACGACACCGGCGCCGACAGCAATTCGTAGATGGTGCCGACGAATTTCGGAAAATAGATTCCGAACGAGGCGTTGGCGATGCTCTGCGTCAGCACGCTCAGCATCACCAGTCCCGGCACGATGAAGGTGCCGTAGCTGACGCCCTCGACCTGGGTGATGCGCGAGCCGATCGCGGCGCCGAACACCACGAAGTAAAGCGACGTCGACACCACCGGCGAGACGATGCTCTGCAGCAGCGTGCGCCAGGTCCGCGCCATTTCGAATTTGTAGATCGCGCCGACCGCCCGCAAATTCATGGTCACGCCCTCACCAGGCTGACGAAAATCTCTTCCAGCGAGCTTTGCGTCGTATCGAGGTCGTAGAACCGGATCCCCGCATTGCGCAGATCGCTGAGCAGGCTGGTAATGCCGGTGCGCTCGCTCTTGGTGTCATAGGTGTAGATCAAGTGGTTGCGGTCCTCGGTCAGTTCGAGATGGTAGGCGGACAGTGCTTCGGGGATCGCCTCGACCGTGCCCTGCAGATGCAGCTTGAGCCGCTTCTTGCCGAGCTTCTGCATCAGCGCGGCATTGTCCTCGGTCTGGATGATCTCGCCCTTGTTGATCACGCCGATCCGGTCGGACATTTCCTCGGCCTCTTCGATGTATTG
>JAQGJF010001020.1 GCA_028290765.1 Tardiphaga sp. | reverse complement strand
TTCATCGATGAGATGGCGCGCCTCGAAGATGCGCCGTTCACGATCGTTGAGGACGCCAATGGCGCGGAAGAGCGCTTCCTGCCGGTGGTCCATTTCGTCATGTTCAAGGAGGATAGCTTCCGGCGAGGGGCTCTCATCGACGAGGAAATCTTGCCACTCCCCGGAGTTTTCTTCATTGCAGACCGTTACGTTCAGCGACGTATCTCCGCCCAGGCGCCGATTCATCTCCACGACTTCCTGATCCTTTACGGCGAGGGCTGTCGCAATCGCATTGACCTGATCGGGGCGCAAATCACTGTCGAGAGCCGAGATATTGGCCTTGGCCGAGCGAAGCTTGAAGAACAGCTTTTTCTGGTTCGCAGTGGTACCGATCTTCACAAGCGACCAGGACCGTAGGATGTAGTCATGAATCGAGGCCCTGATCCACCAGATTGCATAGGTAGCAAAGCGGAAGCCTTTTTCGGGCTCGAAGCGATTTACGGCTTGCATCAAGCCGACATTGCCTTCGGATACGATCTCTGAAATCGGCAGGCCATAGCCGCGGTAGTTCATCGCGACTTTGGCAGCCAGACGCAGATGGCTGGTGACGATCTGGTCCGCAGCCTTGCGGTCGCCATGGTCCCGCCAGCGCTTGGCGAGCCGATATTCCTGCTCCTTCTCGAGCAACGAGAAGCGTCGAATGTCAGATAGATAGTTCCGACTGGCGCTGTTCGGAGGGCGTGCGAACGAACCGCGTGTGGTTAGTCCGGAATGATGATGGGCGGGCCTACGGAACCATATGCCCGCCTGCTTGGACATGCTTCAAGATAAACGCGCATAAGATGGCAAGAATGACACAAGAGCGGCAATTTCCGGCAAGCAGCGCCTTGCTCGGGAGGGTAGAGTCACGTCAGCCAGCAGGAGAAGCACAATGACAGTTGCGGCTGAACAGATATTCGCAGTCGAAGAAATTCGCATTCCCGACAGTAGACTGGCCCTTGAGATCACGCGGTCGGTCCGGGATACCGAGCCCGCGCTGCTGTTTCACCATTCGAGTCGCGTCTATTACTGGGCTGCGCTCGCCGGAAGGCGTCGCGGTCTCAAATTCGATCGCGAGCTTCTCTATGCCGCGGCGATGTTCCACGACATGGGTCTGACACCCGCGCACAGCAGCGCCCATGACGCTTTGAGGTCGATGGCGCTAACGCCGCCCGCGGCTTTTCTTCGCACTCACGGCGTTGGCGAGCAAGACGTGGCTACCGTGTGGACGGCGATCGCTCTGCACACGACACCAAATATTCCGACGCACATGCACCCCGTCGTCGCCCGGTGACGGCCGGCGCCGAGATGGACGTGTTGGGGCTGAGCTATGCCGAATACAGCGATGCCGAACGCGAAGCGGTCGTGCACGCCCATCCGCGCACCGGACAATTCAAAGAAGACATTATCCAGGCGTTCTACGACGGCATCAAGCATAAGCCCGACACAACATTCGGCAACATCAAAGCCGATGTGCTGGCGGACAAGGACCCGGCCTTCAGGCGCGGAAACTTCTGCAGTGTAATTCGCGGATCGGCGTGGAGGGGCCGACGGGCCGCGCGACCCAGGACGCCGATGGCAAAGCCATTTCAGGCGCGGGCCGGGAAGGGCGGGGCACGAAACGCCGCCTTCGAATGGAGGGTGCACGATGGCCGACTCAACCGACATAGATAAGGGCATTACCGCGACATCGCGCCGGCGCTTTCTGCGTGGAGGTGGTGCATTGATGGGCGGAGCCGTCATCGCGGACGTTCTCGCTGGAAGCGAAGCGCCCACGGCAAGCCAAGGCCACGCCAATCTCCCGCCCAATGTCCCGGAATGGATGAAGACGCCCGGCGATCCCACGGGAAGTCAGCCCTACGGAACGCCTTCGCCATTCGAGAAGGGTGTCATAAGGAATATCCCAAAGGATCTGCCGCAATACCTATCCGCGTCCGGACGGACACCGCTGCAAGATCTCGACGGCATCATCACGCCCAATGGGCTTTTCTACGAGCGCCATCACGGCGGTGTCCCCGCGATCGATCCGGCACAGCACAGGCTGATGCTCCATGGCCTCGTCGACAAGCCGCTGGTCTTCACGATGGAGGATATCCGACGTTTTCCCTCGGAAACGCGAATTCACTTCCTCGAATGCTCCGGAAATCCCGGCTACAAGCAGCCTTACGGCAAGACGGCGTCCGATCTCGTCGGCCTGCTGAGCTGTGCGGAGTGGACCGGAGTCAGCCTGAAACTGGTGCTGCAGGAAGCCGGATTGCAGGCGGGCGCGAAATGGGCCGTCGCCGAAGGCGCGGATGCCGCAGCGATGACGCGCAGCATTCCGATCGAAAAATGTCTCGATGACGCAATGCTGGCCTATAGCCAGAATGGCGAGCGGTTGCGTCCGCAGCAAGGCTATCCGCTGCGGCTATTGCTGCCTGGATTCGAAGGCAACATGAGCGTGAAATGGCTACGCCGTCTGCGCGTCGCCGCCGAGCCCACCTATTCGCGCGAGGAAACCTCGAAATACACCGACCTGATGCCGGACGGTTCGGCGCGCGAGTTCACATTCTACATGGAGGCGAAATCCATCATCACGCGTCCCTCGGGCGGTCAGCGTCTGAGCACGCCCGGGTTTCACGAGATCAGCGGTATCGCCTGGAGTGGGCACGGAAAGGTTACGCGTGTCGATGTCTCGGTCGATGACGGCAGAAGTTGGCAGCAGGCGCAGTTGCAGGAACCGGTACTGACGCGGGCTCTGACGCGCTTCAGGCTGCCGTGGCATTGGGACGGCCAGCCCGCGGTGATCCAAAGCCGGGCCATCGACGAAACCGGTTATGTTCAACCGACACTGGCCGAACTTCTGGCGATTCGTGGCGAAAACCATTTTTACCACAACAACGCGATCTGGCCCTGGCACATCGCCGCCGGCGGCGAGGTGAGCAATGCGCTTGCGTGAGTCTCGCATCGCGGCCGTCGCTGTCTTCGCGTTTGCCTGCGCGACGCCGGCGCACGCGCAAAGCCCCTACGGCATTGGACGTACCGCCACGCCGGCGGAGATCGCAGGCTGGAATATCGATGTCGATCGCGACGGCAACAACCTTCCGCCCGGAAGCGGCAGCGTCAGCCACGGTCATGAGGTGTTCGATCAGCAATGTGCGGGCTGTCACGGAGCGAAAGGCGAGGGCGGGCTCGGGGATCAATTGGTGGGCGGGCAAGGCACGATAGCGACGCAGAAGCCGGTCAGAACGGTCGGCAGCTTTTGGCCGTACGCTCCCACCTTGTTCGATTATATCCGCCGCGCCATGCCGCAGAACGCGCCGGAGTCACTTGATGATAACGACGTCTACGCGGTCTCTGCCTACGTCCTCAATTTGAATGGGTTGCTTCCGGCGGATGCGACGCTCGAGGCCAGAACGTTGAGCGCGATCAAGATGCCGAACCGAAACATGTTTGTCAGCGATCCGAGGCCCGACGTCAAAAACACGGAATGCATAACGGGCTGTTGAGGAGTCAGCGCTCGCACCAATCGGTGGAGTTGATCTCGAATGAAATTAAACTCGAATTTAGCAGACCCATGTTTGAAACCGAGCCAATATTAGATTCAGGGCGGAAAACAACCCCGGTGTCGGTGGAAACGCGAATGCACGGAATCCTTATGAGGAGTGAAGCATGAAGCACGCTACGATCACGGACACGACTTTCATAGACCACACCGATCTGAGGTTGGCGGCGAAACCTCGCGGACGACCGATCCACAAGATGCTGGTATCGTTTTCCGCCGCCTATTTCGCGGGCGCTCTAGTTACCGATCTTGTTTATTGGCACATGCCTGATGTGCTGTGGGAGAGGTTCTCCATTTGGCTTATCTTCGCGGGTTTGATCATGGCGGGCCTTGCCGCTGTCGGTTACGTGATCGACCTCGCCGGCGGGCACCAAATCTATACGCCGGCCTGGCCTCGCGTGGTTGGCTACGCGCTCGCTGTTCTGCTCTCGCTGGTGAACGCCTTCGTTCATAGCCGCGACGCGTACACCGCGGTAGTACCGACGGGCTTGACGCTTTCAGGGCTCGTCATCGTCGTTCTCTTGCTAACGGCCTGGGTTGGCACGGCCTTAGCAAATCATCCTCGTGTTGGAGTATAAAACATGATGCGCGCACTCAGGATTGCAGGTTCGGCGAAGCTACCGCGGCTCGCCGGTCTCCTTATTGCCGTTGCCGGACTCGGACTTGCCGGCTGTGACGAAAACGCCGGCGACCCGACAAAGCAGATCGGCGCCAATCCGGTTTTGCCCGAGTTGCAGCAGTATCTGATGCCGCCGATCCGAATTGCGAAAGTAGTCGGATGGGGAAAGGATGTTCCAACGGTGCCGCAGGGATTGCAGGCCCATGCATTGGCCACTGGCTTCGTGCACCCACGGTCGCTCTACGTCCTCCCCAATGGAGACGTGCTGGTGGTCGAGAGCAATGGCCCGAAAACACCGATCAGCCGACCCAAGGACATCATTACTGGCTGGGTACAATGGTTCGCCGGCGCCAAGGCGAAAGACGAAAACCGCATCACGCTGCTGCGCGATACCAATGGTGACGGCATTCCTGAGGTACGAACCGTCTTCCTGGACCACCTCAATTCGCCCTTTGGCGTCGCCTTGGTTGGGCAGGATCTTTACGTCGCGAACACTGACGCCATCGTCCGCTATCCCTATCAGGAAGGTCAAACTAGCATCACCGCCGCAGGCACCAAGCTGACTGACCTTCCAGGCGGACCTATCGATCATCACTGGACAAAGAGTCTGCTGGCGAGCCCGGATGGCTCCAAGCTTTATGTCGGGGTCGGCTCAAATAGCAATATCACCGAAAACGGAATTGGGGCCGAATATGAACGAGCTGCGATTTGGGAGGTCGACCGGGCATCGGGCGCCCATCGCATCTTCGCCAGCGGCACGCGCAATCCCACCGGCCTTGCCTGGGAGCCCGAGAGCGGCAAACTGTGGGCGATCGTCAACGAACGCGATGAGATCGGGCCTGACCTGGTGCCGGACTATCTGACCTCGGTGCAGGACGGAGGGTTTTATGGCTGGCCCTATAGCTATTACGGCCAGCACCTGGACCCGCGGGTCCAACCGCAGCGCCCCGACCTGGTGGCATCAGCGATTGTGCCGGACTACGCCTTGAGCTCTCACGTGGCGCCCTTGGGGGTGGCGATGTACGCCGGCGCCGATCTTCCCGCAAACTACCGCGGCGGTATGTTCGTAGGCGAACACGGAAGCTGGGATCGAAGCCCTCTTAACGGCTACAAGGTGGTTTTCGTGCCCTTTAGCGGCGGACGGCCCAGCGGAGCGGCGCAGGATATCGTGACAGGCTTCCTCGATGTCAACAATCACGCTCGTGGCAGACCGGTTGGCCTGGCCGTCGATCGGGCCGGTGGATTACTGATCGCCGACGATGTTGGAAATACCGTTTGGCGGGTGTCATCGATCAATGCTCATTCCGCTTCCAACAATTGACGATACCTGCGTGGGGCGCACATAGCGTCGCGAACATCTGTTAGGCCCAAGGAGCACGTTTGTCGTACTCCTTGGGCAGCGTTGGAATGTTAGCAGCTGCCGAGTCCACTGTTGTTCGGCTTCGGATGTAGCCGTCGAGCAGAGGCGCCCCGGCTAATGCGTTGACGCGCTCAAACCGCCGCGTTGCGCGTTAAGGGCAACACTGGGGAGGGCGTTCGCACAGCATATACGTCATAATGATGAGCGGCGCGCCCGCCCGACGACGGGCGCGCCGCGATGGGTATTAAAGAAACCATCGCCAAGAACTCGTCAACTGCAATTGTTTGTTGCTGGTCCGAGCTTCGCTGACGGATCATCGCCAGACAAAGGAGCATCCGCCGGCGGAGCATATTCGTGAGCCCTGTAATGGGCTATCCCTGCATGACCCTACCACTACGCATGCGGAGACATCAAGTGCCTGTGGTGCTTGCTGGTATTGTGGGCTCAGGCGTAGCCGCCCGCCGAGCCTGCGGCCCCTCCATGGAAATACACAAGTGCCGGAGGGTCATCGTCTTGATGAAACCCACACGCGGTGGTGCGACAATCCATTTATCAGGTACCACCGGGTTGAACGTAACAGAACACGTGACCGGCGCGGCTTAGGAAAACGACTCCGTGGCCGGTTGGATTGCCGCTGTCCCATTTGAGTTTGTGGATGGGAACTTCAATTTCCGTGCCGATATCGACATGGGGCCTGCGCAATTGTTCGTCCGGCCGATCGTCTGTTATGATCACGTAGGTCTTGCCATCTCTGACATGGACTTCATCGGCCCAATAGGCGTCGGCTTCGCCGCAACATGATGCGTTCGGAATGTCCGGTTGCATCAGAGCCTGGTACCACTGCCGGATTTCGGAATCTGCTGTTTCCCACTGTCCAAGATCGCGGGCGTTCGCTCCAGCAATGAGCCAACCGGAAATACCAAGACAAAAGATGATGCGTTTCATCCGTCTCGCTCCTGCGCTTTCCGATCCACTTGTTAAAGCAATACTCGTGCCGAGAAGAGCTGTGGCTTGCCACCTGCAATCGGCTCTTCCATTTACTGCGAGTTTAATGATTAAGAGCGGTGGCTCAATTGTACCCAGGTGAAGGCCCGATACCGAAAAGGGGTCGGGAGAATTATACGAAGGTTTGGCTGCTTGCCGTTGGCGACCGTGCATCTCAACGTGGCGGCGAGCATCTGCGTAACGAGTTCTTCCCGTCCTGGTCGGCCGCAAATCAAGACGCAGCAGTGGAATACGGCAAGAATGGCGCAAAACCAGCAAGCACATGCAAGCGGTACCTTGCTCGGTCACCCATAATTCTGAGTGTCTGCAATAAAACCAATCTCGGGTTGGAAACTGACCTGTGAGCGGCCCATCTGAGGGAGGTTGCGATGCAAGTCGGAGACATCTTGCGCAAGCGAACTGCTCGCGTTGCGACGGTTCGAATGAACGAAACCGTCGCCATAGCCGCTC
>JAQGJF010001004.1 GCA_028290765.1 Tardiphaga sp. | reverse complement strand
CCGCCATCGCCGCCGTCACAGTTATTATTTCAGCGCGAAGACGACCAGGGCGCCGGTATTCTTCGACATGCTCTTGAAGGGCTCGCCAAAGAGCGCGATGTACTCGTCGGCGACCAGGCTGCCCCATCCGACCGGTATGGCGATATACTGCTTGCCGCCGGCCATGTAGCTGATGATGCCGGCATTGTGGCCCAAGCCATTGTTATGGGTCCACAGCTCCTGGCCGTTCTCCGCATTGTAGGCGTGCACGACGCCTTCGGCGTCCGGCACGAACACCAGATTGCCGGCGGTCGCGAGCACGCTCGACAGCGGCGGCTGCTTGTAGTTGACCTCCCACTTCTTCTCGCCGGTGACCGGATCGCGGGCGTCGAGATGGCCGCGGGCCGGCCCGTCCGGCGGCGCCACCAGCTTGAAGTCGGCGGCAATGTTGAGCTGGGCCATCGGCTCCAGGATCGGCGTGGTCTTCTGCACGGTCAGCTCCATGCACCATTCCTGGCCGATCTTGTAGTACAGCCCGGTCTTCGGACTGTAGGAGCCGGAGTTCCAGCTGATACCGCCGGCGATCGCCGGGCACAGCGGCGTCTCGGCCTTGCCGGCGACGAGGTCGCGACGGCCGATCAACTCGCCGGTCTTCGGATCGATGCTCTTGACGAAGTTGATGTTCTTCACCAGCGGCCAGACGTTCTCGATCTTGGCGTTGGAGCGGTCATAGACGAAGACGTAGCCGCTCTTGTTGGGATGCACGACGAGCTTCTTGCCGCCGCGGTCGATCATCACGAATTCGCCGACCGCCGAATCGAAGTCCCAGGCGTCGTGCGGCAATTCCTGATGGTAGAATTTGAGCTTGCCGGTATCCGGATCGAGCGCGATCACCGAGGTGGTGTAGAGATTGTCGCCCGGGCGCGCTCCGCTCTTCTTCCAGTCCGGGCCCGACCAGTCGTAGAGCGGCGCCGGATTGGCGGTGCCCCACCACACCGAATTGGTCTCGGGATCATAGGCGCCCGGCATCCAGCCGCCGCCGCCCCCGGTCCGCCAGGAGTCGTTGGCCCATGTCGCCATCGCTTCTTCGGTGCCGGCGACCGTCAAGAACTCCCATTTTTTCTGCCCGGTCTTGGTATCGAGGCCGTAGATCGGTCCGCGCCCCGGCCACTCGCCGCCCTGCGCGCCGATGATCAGCATGTCCTTGACCACCAGCGGCGCGCCGGTAAAGCCGACCGTGACTTTCTTGGAGTCGAGCAGCTTGGTGTCCCACATCAGCTTGCCGGATTTCATGTCGAGCGCCAGCACGCGCCCGTCGACGGTGCCGACGTAGAGATTACCCTGACCGAGTGCGATGCCGCGATTGTACGGCGAGTGGGTCTGCTTGGCGACCAGTTCCTCGTCGAGTTCCGGCGCATAGGTCCAGAGCGTCTTGCCGGTCGCTCCGTCGAGTGCGTAGACGCGACTATAGGAGCCTGAATAATACAGCACGCCGTCGAGGGCGAGCGGCGTCGACTGCAGGCCGCGGGTGGCGCGCTCCGGATAGTGAGACCAGGCGACTTGCAGATCCTTGACGTTGCCGGCGTTGATCTGTTCGAGGCCGCTGTAATGGTAGGATTTGTAGGTGCCGTGATGTGTCGGCCAGTCATTCTGTGCCGCCTCGGCATTGAGCGCCGCGGCGTCCTGAGCCCATGTTGGTGTCGTGAACAGTACGGTCGCCAGCGCCAAGGCGGCGCAGCTGCCGAAATATCGGGGTTGAACTGACATCGTATCCTCCTCTGCTGAATTTTTTATCGGCGCCGCGTGGCCACGGCCTCGTATATTCTGGAGCAGGTTCAGGCGACATGCGTAAAGACAGCCGCGGTGATCTGCGCCGGCAGTTTACGTATTCGAACGATCTAAGTTTAGAGGGGCATCATATCACAATTATGGCGAGATGGACCTGCCCGAATTTCCGCCAGCCGGATTTGGACGCGCCATGCGTAGCCGGAAGCGCTTCGCATCCCTACCCTCGATGATGCAAAGCACCAACGGCTCGTCGCAAGCGCGACGGGTTGCCGGCTTCAAGCCATTGCCTTACCGTCTCTTTGTTGCCTTGCGAAGCCGAGATGCCCGCTATCGTGCCGGGCCAAACAAAAAAGGAAACGCCGCCATGACCAAGCCGCCGCGCCTGAAATTCGGCGCCTTCCTGGCTCCGCATCATCCGATCGGCGAGCATCCGATGCTGCAATTCCGCCGCGACCTCGACTTCGTCGAACAGCTCGATGCGCTCGGCTACGACGAATTCTGGTGCGGCGAGCATCACTCCTCGGGCTGGGAGACCATCGCTTCGCCGGAGATGTTTCTGGCGGCCGCCGGCGAGCGCACCAAGCGGATCAAGCTCGGCACCGGCGTGGTCTCGCTGCCCTATCACCACCCGTTCAACGTAGCGCAGCGCATGGTGCAGCTCGACCACATGACCGGCGGCCGCGCCATCTTCGGCTCCGGTCCCGGCGCGCTGGCGTCCGACGCCCACACGCTCGGCATCGATCCGATGACCCAGCGCGACCGTCAGGACGAGGCGATCGGCATCATCCGCCGGCTTTTCAACGGCGAGCGGGTCACCGCCAAAACCGACTGGTTCACCCTGAACGACGCGGCGCTGCAGATCCTGCCGCTACAGGAAGACATGCCGTTCGTGGTCGCCTCGCAGATCTCGCCGTCAGGCATGACG